>DASPSK010000081.1:0-13076 GCA_035623975.1 Acidimicrobiales bacterium
GGTCGAGGCAAGGCCGAAGTCCCCCGCGAAGGTCGCCCCGCTCGCCGTCACCGTCGCCTCCGTGCCGACGATCTCGATCTCGGTGACCCGACCCGAAGCGTCCGTCGAGACCGCCTGCACGGACTCGAGCGTGCCTACGGCGAATTGGCGTTCGAGCTTCGTCACCGGGATGGAGTCCGTCCAGGTGTGCCAGGGGTTGCACCCAAGGCTCTGGGGGCCGCCGAGGCAGACGGCATCGCCCGGATCCGCCACGGCGTCGAAGATCGACTGGCCGTTCCAGTACTCGAATGCCTCGGTGTATCCCCCGTCCGAGGAGCCGTACTCGGTCGGGGCGGGGCCGCCGTTCTGCACGAGGTACTGGCCGGCCGTGTCGAGCACGGCGAGGCTGGCGAGCGGGCTTTCCCACATGATGCCCTGGGCGTACCACTCGCAGGAGTCGTCACAGATGTCCGCGTAGCCGTGCCAGCCGCCGGTCGCCATCGAGTAGAGGACGTAGGTGCGGGCGGCGACGGCCTGCGCCTCGAGCTCCTGGAAGCCCCACGGCTCACCCTGCGGGGATCCCTGGCTCCCCCCGTAGGCGCCCCAGCCCGCAGGCGATTCACCCGGCGTGACGTCTGCGACGTACTGCTCGAGGGCGACGAGGTTGAGGGTGCGCTCGAGGTGCTCGTCGGCGGTGCTGGGGCCGTAGTAGTCGTAGGCCTCCAGGCGGCCGCGGTAGGTGACGTCCTGGTCGTCCGCTCGGCAGAGAGTGAGGAGGTCGGTGCTCGGTGCCGTCGCCGCCAGCGACGCCGGCACGGCGATGGGATCGGTGAGGCCCGTGGCAACCTCCTCCCACTTGGCGGCCGTGCACGAGGTCGCCTTCTCGAGCTCCCACAGCCCGGTGAGAGAGCCCTTCTTCTTGATCTCGAGGGCGCGAGCAGCATGGCCGGCCGGGATGCTGGCGAGCTTCTTGCCGGCGGAGTTGACGTAGGTGAAACGCGAAGGCGAGGTCACCGTGACGGCGCGGTTGTCGTTCTCGTCGATCGCGACCCTGACGATCTCCCTGTCGGCCTTGGCATTGAGGGTCGCATCGCTCACGGGGTAGGCGATGTCGGAGTAGTAGTGCGCAAGGATCTGCTCGTAGGTGAGGTGGCCGAGGGTGGCCAAGCCGAAGGCACCCCACTGACCCATGCCGTAGCCCGGACCGAGGCCATGACCGCTGAGGGTCACGACGCCGGAGGGGAAGGGGGCCTGGGCGCCGGCCCTGTCGGCGGCGATTCCGGCTGCGACGCTTGCCAGGAGCACACAGCCGGCCGTCGTCAACGTCGCCGCCCGGGCGCGCGCCCTCCAACGAGAGCCGGAGGGTCGACCGTTGGCGGTCGACCTGTGCCTCCTGCGCGTGATGGGGCCAATGTTAGTCGTGTGAACTGGGCGGGACCAAGGGGACCGCCGATCAGGAGGAATCGCCGAGCACGCCCTCGATGGCGGCCGAGAATGCGCCCCGAGCGGCCTCGAGGCTGAACCCTCGAGCCCTCTCCCTGCCGCGATCGACCAGGACCTCGCGGAGGGGCGCGTCGGAGAGGACCCTTTGGGTGGCCGTCGCCACGAGAATCGAGGGTTTCGCCGGCAGGACGATGCCGGCATCGAGGACGGTTTCCGGCACGGCGGCGACGCCGTAGGCGACCACGGGGACGCCGTGGTGCATGGCCTCGAGCAGGGGGGCGCAGAAGCCCTCGTGCTCGGAACAGCACACGAGGACGTCGGCCTCCAGGTAGTACGCCGCCAGCTCGCCTGCGCTGACCGACCCGGCGAAGTCGACGGAGGCGGCGATGCCGAGCTCCTCGGCGAAACGCCGGACGGCGAGGGCGTACGGGGCGCAACTCGGCCGACCGACGAGATGGAGGCGGGCGTTGGGATCGAAGAGCTCGAGGAAGGCAGCGAACGCTTTCACGACGTCCTGGTGCGCCTTGTGGGGAAGCATCTGTCCGACAAAGAGCCAGTCCGACCCGGACGTCTCCTTGGCGGTCTCCAGCTCGGCGTGCAGGCCCGGGTCGACGGCCCCGTCGAGCGCAGACAGGTCCATCATGAGGGGCGCCACCGCCGTCCTCCGGTAACCCCAGGCATCCAGCTCGGCGGCGTTGTAGCGGGAGACGCCGATCCCGAGGTCGCACAGCGGAGCCAGCTCCTCCAGCTGGCGGCGTCCGAGACGCACCTCCTCGCCGAGCGACGGCATCCACGCCTCCACGTGCTCCGCCGGGGTGATGTTGTGATAGTTGACGATCTTCGGCCCGGGGTGCTCGGCCACGACCTCGGCCGCCGGGCTCCCGATCGAGGCCTGGTAGCAGACCCACTGGTTCCCACCCGGCTCTCGCGGCAGCTCACCGAGGGGACGGACGTGGCCGTTGAGCCCAGGGCCCCAGTTGCCGGCGAAGATCTCCGACACGAACCCCATCGAGCGCAGGACGCGTTGAGCCTCCAGCGTGTGGTGGCTGACGGCGTCGCGCTCGACGATGGAAGGGATGACCTGGTCGATGCGGACCGGCCGCCCCGTCACGGCCGCCTCGTCACCGCAAGCCCCGTCACCCTCGGCGGCCGGCGACGGCATAGAGCGCCCCCGGCGCGCCGGCGGCGGACGTCCCTGCCGGGTCGAACACGGTGATCTCGGCAAAGCCGTAACGGGCGAGCAGGTGGCACCACGTCACCGGGTGCAGCGGCCGCCTGAGGGAGAGGTCGGACGTGATCGGATCATCGCCGCCGGGCGGGCGGGGATGAGCGCTCACGATGACGACGACGCCCCCCGACTGCAGCCGGCTGGAGGCGAGGTGGGCGATAGCCCGGGCGCTCGCCGGGCTCACCTGGTCGGTCATGCCCGAGACGACCAGGCCACCGAGCGACGAGCGCCGCTCGGCCCCGAGGCGCTCGAGAGCGCTGCCTCGGGCGATCCTCCCCGAGGCCACTGCAGCCGGATCCGCCCCGGCGGCGTCGTAGCCGCAAGCCGCCATCCGGCGGACGAGGCCGCCGTCGGCGCACTCGACATGCAAGACGCGGCCGCCGGGACCGCGTCCGATCCGTTCCAAGGCCCAGTCCGCCAGGGCTGCCGCGGACGTGTCCGGTTGGCTGCACCCGACCCTGGCCGATCCCGAGCTCCCCGCCGCTCGCGTCGGGGCGGGCGGGAGCGTGCGCCCGCCCGGCAAGAGGCGATCGAGCCGGCTCGAGCTCCCCCCCGAGCTCGCCAGCCTTCGCGCGTGGTCGGCGGAGACCTGAGCGCGGGTGGCGAGGACCTCGGCGAGGCGTCCCGCCTGGTCGAGCGTCTGTCGTTGCAGCGATCGCAGCCGAGGGCCGGCCACCCGCCTCGCCGCCGTCGCCCCGCGCCGCCCGACTCCCTCGGCGGTGCGGAGGGACCGGTGGGAGGCACTTGCGGCCATCTGGCGCAGGCCTCGCCGACCGCCTGCGGGGACATCGAGCTGCGCCCGCCCGGCGGAATCGCTCTGGCGAAAGCGATACGCCTGCGGGCGCGTCAGCGCCCCGCCATCGACCTGCCTCGCGAGGGCTTCGGGATCGCTCGCGACAGCAGCGAAGCGCCCGTCGAGGTCCTCCTCGTAGCCCGCTGGCAACCGTCCGGACGCCCGCAGGCGGTCGGCCTCGGCGACGACCTCCGAGATGGCGTCTGCGACGATGTCACTTTCCGGCGCCACGCGGCTCACTCGTCGCGTCGTTGCGTCTTCAGGTGGACCGTGAACGGCAAGGCCACGACGCCGGTCGTCTTGCCGGGGTTGACCACCTCGAAGGTGGCCGCCGGTTCTCTGAACGCGTGCACGACGCCGCCGCCTCCGTCCTGCACGCGGACGTTGACGGTGTAGCGGCCGTCGAGCAACGGCAGCTCCTCGAACTGGAAGATCAGCGTGGAGGAGCCGGCCTCGAGGTCGAACTGGTCACCCAGCATCGTGGAGTCCCCTTCGAAGAGCAGGGACCCGTTCTCGGCGAAGATGGCGCACCCGAAGGCGACGTTGGCCAGGCGTTCACGGACCTTCAGGTCGAGGAGGATCGTCAGGCCCTCGCCCGGAAGGACGTACTCGCGGTCGACCGCCGGCAGCTCCAGCCGGCACTCGGTGATCGCCACCCGCCGCTCGCCGAGGATGACGGGCTGCGGACTGGCGCTGCGGCCTCCGGCGGCCTGCTCCGCCGCCAGGGCGGCGCCCTCCTCCTCGCCCCCCGGCAACGCCCCCGCCTCACCCGTCTCGATGAGACGGTCGCGAAATGCCCGGATCGCCTCACCAGGCGGCGCATAGCTGATCACCTCGCCGGCGTCGAGCACGGCCACCCGGCTGCACATGGAGCGCATCATGTCGGCCGCGTGGGAGACGACGACGATCGTGCGGCCCTCCTCCTGGAACTGATGGATGCGCTCCATGCACTTGGCCTGGAAACGTTCGTCACCGACGGCCAGCACCTCGTCGACGAGGAGGATGTCGGGGTCGACGTTCACCGCCACGGCGAAGCCCAGCCGGACGTACATGCCCGAGGAGTAGAAACGCACCTGGTTGTCGATGAACTGCTCGAGCTCGGCAAAAGCGACGATCTCGTCGAAGCTGCGCTCGATCTGTTTGCGGGACAAGCCGAGCAGCGAGGCGTTGAGGAAGATGTTGTCCCTCCCCGACATCTCCGGCTGGAAGCCTGCGCCCAGCTCGAGCATGGCGGCCAGCTGGCCCCGCAGGAGGATCTGGCCCGAGGTGGGCTGGAGGATGCCCGCGATGCATTTGAGCAGGGTCGACTTGCCCGACCCGTTGCGGCCGAGGATGCCGAGCGTCTCGCCCGGGTTGACTTCGAGGTCGATGTCCTTGAGCGCCCAGAACTCCTCGAAGGGCAGGTGGCCGGCATGCACCACCCGCTCCTTCAGGGAGGTGTACTTCTCCTTGTAGAGGCGGAAGCGTTTCGAGACGTGCTGAACCTCGATGGCGGCGCTCATCGAGGCGTCACAGCTCCTCGGCGAAGTTGCCCTCGACCCGACCGAAGATGACCATGGCGATCAGCAGCATCGCGATCGAGCCGACGAGGACGCAGGCCAACCCTGTCCAGTAGGGCGTGGCCCCCCACGTCGGCAGCACGTGGTAGGGCTGCAATCTGCCGTTCACGAGCGGCGAGACGTTCTTCACGATCTTGCCGGCAGGCGGGATGACCTTTCCGAAGAGGCACCGTTGGAAGGACACGACGATCCACATGAGGGGGTTGGCCTCGTAGATCCACCGGAACCAGGCGTGGTCGTGGAGCGCCTTGGCGACGTCGGCAAAGGCGTAGACGATGGGCGGGCTGAAGAACAGCGCCACGAGGAGCACCTCGACGAGGTGCTGCACGTCCCGCAGGTAGACGTTCACGGCCGAGAGGAAGACCGCCAGGGCGGCGGACAGGATGACGTCGCAGACGAGGGCGAACAACAGCAGCGGGATGTAGCCGAACGCAGGCAGGACCTGGAAACCGGCGAGGAAGACGACGAGTATGCAGGTCTGGAAGAAGAAGTAGCAGATGGCCGTGCCCACCTGGGACAGCGCCAGGATCTCGCGGGGGAAGGCGACCTTCTTCACGATGCCGGCGTGAGCCACGAGGACGCCGGACGAAGAGAGCAAGGAGTTGTTGAAGAGGTTCCAGGGCAACAAGCCTGCGAAGAGGAAGAGGGCGAAGTCGGGCGTCGGGTTGTGCAGGAAGTACTTGAAGACGACGTAGTAGATCATGAGGATCAGCGCCGGGTTGAGGAACGACCACACGAAGCCGAGCACGCTGTTCTTGTAGCGGACCTTCAACTCCTTGCGGACGAGGAAACCCAGCAGCTCGCGAGACCCCCAGATCTCGAGGATTCGGCGCCTCAGGCTGACCTTGGCGGAGACGACCCGCTGCGGCAGCTCTCCGCGGTCTCGGGCGAGGTCGGAGCGGGGATCCCGCGCCGCCTCGGCGCCGGGTCCGTAGCTGATGCCGCCGACCGTCGCCTGTGTCGCCGCGGCGCTGCGCGCCAGGCTCATCGTGTCTTGTTCCTCCCGTGCACACCGATGCGGAGCTCGCGATCGGCCGGTGACTCCTGATCCTACTCGTGAGCAGCCCTAACCAGCGGTGCATAGGCCGCAAAGAGCGCGAGCACTCCCTGCTCAGGGCCATTGACACAGCGGATCAGGCGGGGCACACAGCTAGGCTGGCCGCCTCCGCCGCTGTGCCGGAGCGGCTCCGCAGACCTGTCTGCGAACACCTAGGAGAGGGAGCCTCGTGACTTCGATCACTCGCTCGGTGTGGGACCGAATGCGGGCCAGTGTCGTCACCGACGTGGCGGAGCGCGGCACTGACAAAGAGACCGAGCTGCTTCGCCAGATGGCCGACGTCTTCAAGGAGCTCGCCCGCCTCTCTGTCGACCTGGGCGCCCTTTGGAGCTCTCTCGAGGAGACCAAGGGCAAACTTGACGAGGTCGGCAGGAAGCTCGACGTGCAGGCGAGCGTCCTTGCGGAGTTGACCGACACCGTGAACGAGCAGATCGAGGTCGGCAACGAGTCGACAGAGCTGCTCGGGCGCCTCCTGCAGTCGGCCCGCGCCCGGATCGAGGTGCTCGAAGGGGCGCGTGAGAGCCTGACGTGAGCGATCCATGACCGCCGCCATGGGCGGGCCTGTCGTCATCGATCTGAGCGCCCTCGGCACCTCCGGTCGGATCGGCCGGCGGATCGCCCGCCACAGCCGGGACTTCGCTGCCGCCATGGAGCGTCACCGCCCCGACCTCGTCGGGCGATATCTCCTCGCACCCGAGCAACGCGTGGACGAGGATCTCGCCGAGCTGCTGGCGGGCAAGCTCGCCGTCGCCGGCTCCACCGGCGCCGTTCCCGAGAGCGCCCGCGTCTTCCACAGCATGAGCGTGCTCGATCTCGCCCGGCCCATGGGCGCTATCTGGCCAGCCGAGGTCGAGCGCCTCGGTCTCTGGTTCTCGGCGAGCGTGCCGGACCTCCATCTTCGCCACGGCGGATCTCGCCAAGTCGACGGCGAGCGGAGGCGGCGCCGCCAACGGGCGCGCTGCGAGGTGTTCCGGCAGGCGGACGCCCTGCTGGCAACTTCGCCCGCCATCGAGCGCGAGCTCGTGGAAGAGGTCGGGGCCGAGGCGGCCCGCGTGGCCGTCGTCGGCTCCGGCGAGCCGTGGCAGGACGTCGTGGCGCGTTCCGCCGCGGTCTTCGAGGGCCTGGCCTCACGCGAGCGCCGCCCCTGGCGGCGGGAGCTTCGCCTCGCCTTCGTGTCGCCGTTCCCGCCGATCCCCTCCGGCGTGGCCCGCTACAGCTCTCGTCTCGTCGAGGCGCTCAGCGACGAGCTCGGGACCGTCGCCGCAGGCGCCGAGCTCGACTGCTTCGCCGACGGGCTGGATCGCCGGGACGGCGAGCCGGTCGTGCCGGCGGCGGGGGGCGAATTGTTCGACGCCCGGCAGTTCCTCACCGTGGAGCGGGCCATCGGCGGTTACGACCGGGTCGTGTACGTGCTCGGCAACAGCGAGTTCCACACCGGCGCCTTGGTGGCGCTCCGCCAACGGAGCGGGACCGTGATCGCACACGACGTGCGCATGAGCGGCCTGTTGCGCCACTCCTGCGGTCGGCGAGGTGCCGTGCCAGGAGGGCTCGAGGGGGCGGTGCGGCGCGCCTACAGCCACGTCTCGCCCGGTCGCCTCGGGAGCGACGCGGGCCGCGAAGATGGACATGTCGACGAGGCCGGGCTGTTGCTCATCGGCGATGTCCTACCGCACGCTGAGCGGTTGCTCGTCTCCAGCGAGTCGGCTCGCCGCCTCGCCATCGCCGACGTCACTCCGGAGCTGCGTGCTCGCATCGGGGTGCTGCCCTACGCCATGGAGCTCGAACCCTCCGAGCTCGAGGCGGTGGCAACGGCGCGCGCCGCCAACCGTACGGCGCCCCCCCTCGTCGCCTCCTTCGGCATCGTCGACCCGTCGAAGCTTCCTCGCCTCGTCCTGGAAGCCGTCGCCGCTCTCGGCGCCGGGCGAGACCTCGAGCTCGCCTTCGTCGGGCCGGTGAGCAAGGCTCTCGAGGACGAGCTGGCCGCCCTGGCGGCGGACCTCGGGATCGCCCGACAGGTGCAGGTGACCGGGCACGTGGAGCGATCGGCCTATCTCGCCTATCTCGGGCGGGCGACGCTGGCGGTGCAGCCGCGGGCGGGTTTCTCCGGAGAGGCCTCCGGCGCGGTCGGGGACTGCCTGGCCGCCGGGGTCGCCACGATCGTGTCGGACATCGGTTGGATGAGCGAGCTGCCCGACGACGCCGTCGTCAAGCTGGACACCTCCGCCGGTGCGGTCGACGAGCTAGCCGAGGTGCTGCGGTCCCTCCTCGACGACGCCGATCGACGCGCCGCCATGGCCGCGCGGGCGAGCGCCTACGCCTCGGAGCAGACCTTTGTCCGAGCGGCCGCCGCCCTCATCGCCGCCCTCGACCTCCCGGGCGAGCCGGCGGAGCGCTAGCTCCGGGGTTCGCTCCGGGTCATTGACGCGTCCCGGGCCGCGGGGCACCGCGCAGCTCGACGAGGGCTAGGCGGGCGAAGTGGGCCACCGGGCGGGTGAAAGCGCGCCGTTCGGCGGCGGCCAGTATCGATGCGGCCGCCCGGCGGGCAGACGGGAGGCGCGGGCGGCTTCGTCCCGCCCCTCGACCCTGACCGGCCGTGGCGGTGCGGAGCGGGCCTAGATCCGGCACGCCCGCCCCCGGTGCCGGCAGCCACTGCCATTGGGGCACCCGGGGGCCCAGGCCACCACCGGCGACCGGGAGGCGCCCCCTCTTGCCGAGAGACTCTCGCTCGGCGGCAGCTCGTGCCCGCACGACTGCCTGGATGTGGGCAGCCGTCGCATCGGCTCCCTCACCCCACCCGCCCGCGAGAAGGACCGTGGCGAGCCTCGGCTCCTCCGCCTCGGAGGCGGCCGCCACCCGCACCCGGTCTCCGAGTGGGCCGAGGAGACCGGCGAGGTCGCGGCGCATCGCCTCATCGCCAACCTCGATGCGGTCGGCGACCTTCCAGAGCGTCGCGGCCGCTCGCCCCCCGGTTCCGCCCGGCAGGTCATCGGGATGCTGCAGCCGCACCGTGAGGCTCTTGGCGGAGCCGAGCCCGGCCGCCAGCACCATGAGCGCAGCCGTCCGCTCGGCCCGGCCGGCCCGGTGGCGCACGGGCAGCCCCGGCTCGAGCTGCAGCACGACGGCGTCGGCTCCTCGTGCGAGCAGGCCCACCTCGACGGCGGCGGGCACGCCCGGCGCCGCCAGGTAGCGGTGGGCGGCCGAGCGGGGGTCGAGTGACACGATCTCCACGTCGTGGCCCTCCTGCCGGAGCCAGAGTGCCTCGTGCAGCAGTGCCTGGCGGTGACCGGCCGCCGGGGGCGGGACGGACCCGACGACGAGGACCTTCACGAGAAGTTCTCCAGTGAGGCTTCCATGGCGTCGAGCACGCGGGGCCAGGTGTAGTTGGCGAGCACGTACTCCCGCCCCCGCCCGGCCAGCTCACCGGCGAGCTTGGGCGCCTCGGCCACAAAACGAAGGCACTCGCCCAGCTCCAGCTCGTCGCGGTAGAGGAGACCGCCGCCGGAACGCTCGCAATGCCAGGTGACGACGTCGCTGCCACCGTTGGCGATCACGACCGTGCCGGCCAGCCAGGCCTCCATGATGGTGCGCGAGAAGCTCTCGTTCGTGCTCGGCTGCAGGTAGGCCGCCGCGGCGGCGAAGGCGTCGGGCACCTCGGCCTCGTCGAGATAACCGAGGTCGACGACACGGTCCTCGAGCCCGAGCGGCACTCGCGGGTCGCCGACGCCGAAGGTGACAAGGTCCATCGGCAACCGGTGGCGCAGCACGGCGGCGCCGAAGCCCTGCAGCACCTGGCGCCAACCCTTCCCGTCCTCGCGCCGTCCCGCGTAGAGGACGAACGGGCGGTCGAGGTCGTAGCGCTCACGGAACCCGTCCGGGTCGTAGGCGGCAGGGACCTCGACGGCACAGCCGACAACAGGGTGCTCAGCCGGGAGGGGGGCAAGGTGATGCCCCAGCTGGTGCTCCGGCTCACTCAGGAACCACACGGCCGCGCTGCCGGCGAGGGCGGCGCGAACCGACGACAGGCGGGCGTAGGACTCATCGTGCAGGCACGGCATCATGATCGTCCGCTCCGGCGCGATGCCGGCGCAGTACAGCGTCGGCCAGAACAGGTAGGGGGCAAAGACGATGGCGTCGTAGCGACGAGCGGACTCGGCGAGGTACAGGTACAGCTCGGGTATGCGAAAGCGGCCGTTCACCCAGGCGAGGTCGTCGGCCTCGTCGAGGGTGTCGTCGTCCATGAGGCGCAGCTGCAAACGGGCCCACGTGGCCAGATCCCTGCCGGGCACGGTCTCGAAGCGCCGGATCGTGAGCTCGCCGTCGCGCGCCTCCCCAGGCTCGAATTCGTTCGCCCAGCTGTAGTGGTCCCGCGCGCAGGTCGTGAGGATGTCGACGGCATGACCGCGAGCCGCCAGCCCCGCAGCCGCCTCGCGCACCGCCGTCTCCGCCCCACCGACGACGCCGTGGCCGTAGCGGGGAGTCACGAAGGCAAGGCGTTTTAACCTCCTCTCGTCTGGCACGTCGCCCTCCAAGGGTTGCCGGCGCCAAGACGGCACCGCTGGTGGTCTGGATGCTACGCGACCGTCGCGGGCCGGCCGCGGCGAGGGCACCGTCGCTTCGCTCATGAGAGCGGGACGTCCACGCCGGCCCAGCGCTCGAAGACCTCTCTCGGGCGCATGGCCCAGCGGCGCCGCAACATCTCCCGCTCGCCGAGGGCCCTCGGCACGACCTTGGGTAACAGTTCGGCGACACCGTCGTCCTCCCCGCTGCGCCGCTTGCGCCACACCTCCGTCATGGCCAGGTCAAGGGGAGCATTGCGGACGAGGGTGAGAAGCCGATTCCGCTCCGCCAAGTGTCGCTCCCGGCGCGCCCCGAGCTTCGGGGTGGGGGCCACCTCGAGCCGCACGGTCGCGCCAGGGTCGTAGAACATCCGCAGCCCCATCAGTCGCGCCCGCCAGCACCAGTCCGTGTCCTCGTAGCAGGCGACGTACCGCTTCACGAAACCCCCCACCCGTGCCAACACCTCCCCTGTCGTCACGAAGGCGGCGGCGCTCAGCGAGAAGCGCTCCTCGGCGACGTCCAAGCGCTCGTCGTCCGGAGTCTCGGACCCGATGCCGCCCACCGAGCCGTCTGCGCACAGGTAGGAGCCGGCGCTGCTGAGCAAGTCGACCACGCGGGAGGGCTGCACCGCCTCCCCGTTGAGAAGCAAGTCGAGCTCGTCGCCTGTGTCGACGAGCGGCGCGTAGAAAGGAGCCCGGCCGACGGTCCATCGCCAGCACTCCCCCGCGTGACCTTGCTCGAGGGGGTAGATGCCCGAGCCGGTCAGCCGTGGGAGCACGTCGACGCCTCCAAGGCTCGCCGTCGTGAGTTTGCGGCCGAGCGGGCGTCGGTCGCCCCCGGCCAGGAAGGGCTCGTCGTCGAGGGCCACCTCGAGAAAGCGGCCGGCGAGCACGACGCGGGGCGCGACGGCACCCACCGTCGGGTCCTCGAGGAGCTGCGCCGCGGCCGCCAACCAACCCCCTCCGGCGACGGCGTCCTCGTGCAGGACGGCCACGAGGTCGCCGTGCGTGGCGGCGAGCCCGCGATTGGCCGCTGCTGCGAACCCATCGTTCTTCCGGGAGCGCACGACGCCTGCACCCACCTGTCGCGCGAGCGCTGCCGCCGTGCGGCCGGGTGGGCCGTTGTCGACGACAACGATCTCGTCTGCCTGATGCACGACCGACTCGAGGCAGTGCTCGAGCCGGTCGCTCGGCCGACTCGAGACGATGACGACCGAGCTGTTCAGGAGGTCGCCTTCAGCACCGAGCGGTCGATAACCCTGTCGATGAAGCCGTACTGGAGCGCCTCGTCGGCCGTGAACCAGCGGTCGCGGTCGGAGTCCGCCTCGATGCGCTCGAGCGGCTGACCGGTGTGGAACGCGATGCGCTCGGCCATCATGCGCTTCAAGTAGATGATCTGCTCCGCCTGGATGGCGATGTCGGCCGCCTGCCCTTGCATCTGCCCGGAGGGCTGGTGCATGAGAATGCGGCTGTGCGGCAAGGCGTAGCGCTTGCCCGGCGCCCCGGCGCAGAGGAGGAACTGGCCCATGGATGCGGCCATGCCGAGGCAGATCGTCGAGATATCGCAGGTGACGTACTGCATCGTGTCGTAGATGGCCAGGCCGTCGGTGACCGATCCGCCCGGAGAGTTGATGTAGAGGTTGATGTCCTTCTCGGGCTCCTCGGCTTCGAGCAGCAGGAGCTGGGCGCAGATGAGGTTGGCCGAGGTCTGGTCGACCTGGGTCCCGAGGAACACGATGCGCTCTTTCAACAGCTGCCGGTAGATGTCGCCGGCGGGGTCGGCGAAGTTGCCGTTGGACGCCATCGTTGCCGGCACCAGGCCGGCCGTCATCTCACACTTCTGCGGTGTCACAGCACTGGACATCGATCCTCCTCGTCAATCCGTGCACGGAGGCTACCGCCGGACGCCACTCGGGTTGGCAACCAGCCACGTGCTGGCTCCGGCGCCGACGGGCGCCGCGGGTAGGCTCTGCCGGGCGGTGAGCCGTCCGTGCGGGCGTGGCGAAACGGCAGACGCGCCGGGCTTAGGACCCGGTCCCCTCGGGGGTGGAGGTTCGACTCCTCTCGCCCGCACCAGAACCCCTTTACTAGAACCCTCACCAAAGAACAGGGCGGCGAGTGGTGCCAACTCGGCACCCGACCGCCCTGTGTTCGTTTTTGGCCTGGTGTCGGCCTCCTGGATGACCAGGATCTGGTCCCTGGCCTGGAGGAGGTCGGCGAACGGTTCCCGGAACACTGCTTCGTCGACCTCTCCGTCGTGCACGTAGAGCTTCTCGAAGACCGCTGAGTTCATGTAGCGCCGGTGCTCCGGCGACAGGCCCAGGTAGAGCTGCTGAGGCTCGCTGAGCAGCCTGAGCGTCTTGTCGATCAGCTCGATGCCGTGACTCAGGCGCTCGCTTGTCGAGATCATGCGCTCGGCGATCCGATCCTTCTCCCGCTGGACCTCGCCCACCTTCTGTCT
>DASPSK010000083.1:0-7871 GCA_035623975.1 Acidimicrobiales bacterium
CTTCCCGTGCTCGAGGACCCCTCGACCTACGGCTACTTCCGCGAGGAGACGGGGGGCCTTCTCGTGGGTCTGTTCGAACCGAAGGCGGCCGCCTGGAAGCCGGAAGGCGTGCCGGAGGACTTCGCCTTCGGCGAGATCGAGCCGGACTGGGAGCGCATCGGCCCGTTCGTCGACCTGGCACTGTCTCGCGTGCCGTCGGTCCGCGACGTCGGCGTGCGCAAGTTCTTCTGCGGGCCGGAGTCCTTCACGTCCGACGTCCACCCCCTGCTGGGCGAATCGCCCGAGCTGCGCGGCCTCTACGCGGCCACGGGCCTCAATTCGCTCGGCATCCTCCTCGGAGGTGGGGTCGGCAATGTCATGGCGGAGTGGATTGTGACCGGACGGCCACCCATCGACCTGACGGGCTTCACTCTCGATCGCACGAGCGCCCACGAGGCGACGGCGAAGTTTCGCCGAGACCGCACACCAGAGCAGCTCGGGGTGCTCTTCGGGGACGCCGTGGCACCGGGATGGACGCCAAGGTCGGCGCGTGGAGTGCGCCGCTCGCCCGTGCACGATCGGCTCGTCTCCTA
Organism: Acidimicrobiales bacterium; assembly: GCA_035623975.1. Lineage (GTDB taxonomy): Bacteria > Actinomycetota > Acidimicrobiia > Acidimicrobiales > Bog-793 > JAKACA01. The sequence goes on from DASPSK010000083.1 coordinate 573, forward strand.
CGGAGCGCGCTTCGACACCACGACCGGATGGGAGTGGGCGGACTTCTTCGCCGGCGCCGGCTGTGTGCCGCCCCCCGTCGAGCCCTCGTTCCGGCGCCAGGATCACTGGGCTCTCGTCGAAGCCGAGCACCGGGCGGTGCGCGAGACCGTCGGTCTGCTGGACATGTCGTTCATGTGCAAGTTCCTCCTGCAAGGCCGCGATGCCGGCGCCGTCCTCGACCGCCTCGTCGTGTCCGAGGCCGCCAATTCCCCCGTCGGCAAGGTCGTGTACACGGCCATGTGCCACGAGGGGGGCGGCATCTGGCTGGACTGCACCTTCACGCGGCTGGCGGACGATCGATACCTCGTGATCGGCACCGACCTCGTCGCCCGCCGGCTCGAGGCGCTCCTCCGCCGCGCCGTGACGGCCGAGGACGTCGTCGCCTTGACCGACGTGACCGCCGGCTTTGCCCTCTTCAGCCTGCAGGGCCCGAAGTCCCGCCAGCTGCTGTCGCGCCTCACCTCGGCCGAGTTGTCCAACGAGGGCTTTCCGTATCTGCGCGGGCGGGAGATCGACGTCGCCTACGCTCCTTCGGTCTGGGTGCAACGGGTCACCTACGTGGGCGAGCTCGGTTACGAGCTGCACGTGCGGGCCGATCTGGCCGTGTGCGTCTACGACGCCCTCTTCGAGGCGGGAGCCGACCTGGGCCTGCGCAACATCGGTATGTCCGCCCTGAACGGCCTGCGGATCGAGAAGGGCTACCGCGACTACGGACACGACATCGGCAACGACGACACGCCACTCGAAGTCGGGATCGGTTTCATGGTCGACTACGACAAGGCGGCGTTCATGGGCCGCGAAGCTCTCGTCAAACAGCGGGACGCCGGCCTGCTCACACAACGGCTGGCCAACGTGCTCGTGCTCGACCCGGAGCCGCTCCTGTTTCACGGCGAGGACGTGTTGCGCGACGGCACCCTCGTCGGCGAAGTCGAGGCGGGAGCCTACGGGTTCACGCTCGGAGGTTCTGTTGCCGTCGCCACCGTGCGCTGCGAGGACGGGGTCACGGGCGCCTGGCTCGCTGCCGGCAGCTTCGAGGTGGAGGTGAACGGTCGCCGCTACCCCGCCCGAGTGCAGCTGGGGCCGCTGTATGACCCCGGGCGCGCCCGCATCCTCGCCTGATGGCGGCTCGTCGGTGCTCCGCGGGCGGGACGGCGCGCCGCATGCCACGATGGCGGCATGCGTATCGGACTTCTCACAGGCGGCGGTGACTGCCCGGGCCTCAACCCGGCCATTCGGGCGGTGGTGCGAAAGTGCGAAGTGGGCTTCGGGGACGAAGTGATCGGCTTTCGCGACGGCTGGCGGGGCGTCATCGAGGACTCCACGATGCCGCTCAACGTCGAGCGCTGCCGCGGCATCCTTCCCCGGGGCGGCACCATCCTCGGCACGTCCCGCACGAACCCGTACCAGGTCGAGAACGGTCCCGACCTCGCCATCGCGACGCTCGAGCGCCACGGCATCAGCGCCCTTATCGCCGTCGGGGGCGAGGACACCCTCGGTGTGGCTAACAAGCTCGGGGAGCGGGGCGTTCCTGTCGTGGGCATCCCGAAGACGATCGACAACGACCTGTCCGAGACGGATGTCACCATCGGCTTCGACACGGCCGTGCAGATCGCCGCCGAGGCGATCGACCGGCTGCACACGACAGCCGAGTCCCACCACCGGGTCATCGTCTGCGAGGTCATGGGACGCCACGTCGGGTGGATCGCCACCTACGCCGGCATTGCCGGCGGGGCCACCGTGATCCTCGTGCCGGAGGAGCCCTTCTCGATCGACTCGGTCTGCGACTACCTTCGCCGCCGCCACTCGTCCGGCACGTACGCCTCCATCGTCGTCACGGCCGAGGGCGCCAAGCCGGTGGAAGGGACACTGGCTGTCGTCGCTCCCGAGCTCGACCAGTTCGGCCACGAGCGCCTCGGCGGCATCGGCACGGTCGTGGCCGAGGAGGTCGAGCGGCGGACGGGTTATGAGTCCAGAGTGACGATTCTCGGCCACATTCAACGAGGCGGCACGCCGAGCGCCTTCGACCGCGTGCTGGCAACCCGCTTCGGCACCGCAGCTGTCGAGGCGGTGCACGACGGCGACTGGCGCCAGATGGTGGCGTTACACGGTGCCCGCATCGAGCGCGTCCCCATCGCCGACGCCGTCGGAAAGCTGAAGACCCTGGACCGGGAGCTGTTCCGCTCCGTGGCGGAGGTGTTCTTCGGCTGAACGAGGCCCTGCCTTGCTGCAGGAGAGATCCTGAAGGCGAACGAAGTCACGATCCGTGCTCCCAGAGTGACCGGACAGCGCCCGTAGGAGCTGCCTGGGCACGCGGAACGCCTCGGGGCGGGGCCGGCCGCACGACTGTGCTCCCAGAGTGACCGGACAGCGCCCGTAGGAGCTGTCTGGGCACGCGGAACGCCTCGGGGCGGGGCCGGCCGGACGACCGGCGGTTGCCGCCGACGCCCGAGCGGTCGGCGACACCACCCAGCCTCTATGCCTCGGCGATCCCGACCGGGCAGGCCACGCCCGTGCCCCCGAGACCGCAGTAGCCCGAGGGGTTCTTCGCCAGGTACTGCTGGTGGTAGTCCTCGGCGTAATAGAAGGGTCCCGCCTCGGCGATCTCGGTCGTGATCTCGTCGTAGCCGACGGCCTTCAGGGCGGTCTGGAAGCGGTCGCGCGAGAGCTTGGCGGACGACAGCTGAGCGTCGGACGTCGTGTAGATCGCTGAGCGATACTGCGTGCCCACGTCGTTGCCCTGGCGCATTCCCTGCGTGGGGTCATGGCTCTCCCAGAAGATGCGCAGCAGCTCCTCGTAGCTGGTGAGCGTCGGGTCGAAGGCCACAAGGACGACCTCGGCGTGACCCGTTCTCCCCGTGCACACCTCCTCGTAGGTTGGGTTGGGCGTGTACCCGCCGGCGTACCCGACGGCCGTCGTGTAGACGCCGTCCGCCTGCCAGAACTTGCGCTCCGCCCCCCAGAAGCACCCGAGGCCGAACACGGCCGTCTCGATGCCCGCGGGGAAGGGCGGTACCAGGGTGTGACCGAGGACTTGGTGCGCACCGCTCACCGGCATGGGGGTCGACCTGCCCGGCAGAGCCTCGTCGCTGTGAACCATCTCCTGCTTGTTCGTCCGAAACAGACCCATCGCCTCTCACCTTTGCTCTCGTGCCCGACAGTGCTAACGCCTCCACCTGCTTCAGGTGTTCCCACCGCCTCCGGTATCTTCGCCACCGGCGCCATCCGCACGGTCCCGCTCGATCTCCTCCCGGTACGCAAGTAGCAGCGCGACGAGGCCGTCGCGCGTCTCGGGAGAGAGATCCTCCGGCTGCACCCGGCCGAGGAGGGCGATAGTGGCCCGCATCTGCCGCAGGTACTCCTCGCAGCCGTCGCAGTCGGCCAGGTGCCGTTCCAGTCGGGCGCGCGGACGTGGGGGCATGACGCCTTCGAGGTAGTCGGTCATGAGAGCGACCGCGTCGCGGCAGACGATGTCTCGTCGCCACGAGCTCAGCAGCCGCATCACTTCTCCCACCCCTTCACGTCGTCTTCGAGCATGGCCCGTACACGAGTCCGGCCCCTGTGCAGGAGCACCCGTTGGTTACCTTCGGAGAGGCCGAGCAAGTCGCACACCTCTCTACTGGACAGTCCCTCGATGTCGCGCAGCGTTACCACCTGTCGCTGCGATTCCGGGAGCTGTGCCACCAAATCCTGGATCTTGGCGGCCATCTCCGGCGCCGCCAAGCGGTCCTCGATGTCGTCTGTCCACACGATCGGCGGCTCGCGCCAGGAGCCGTCGACCGTGAAGCGTCCTCGGTCGAGACCGTCGCCGGTATCGAGCTCGACGGTCCGGGGCTCCCGCACTCCCGTCGTCCGGGCCCGGTTCACGAGTATGCGGAAGATCCAGGTCTTGAGAGACGACCTCCCTTCGAAGCGAGGAAGCCCTCTGATGACCCCGAGCCAGGTGTCCTGCACGACCTCTTCGGCCACAGCCCGACTCGGGACGAACGTCGAGGCCACCCGCAGCATGGACGCGTGGTAGCGGTTGACGAGATTCACGAACGCATCTTCGTCACCAGCCCGCAGGTGCTCGATCAGATCCTCATCGCCTGGGCCCGGCACGGCGCCAAGCGTAGGAGGCACCACTACGTTCCGCCGCTCGGGTGACGACGACGGAAGTGCACCGGGACGCCGCCTTCGACCGGTCGGCCGCGCGCGACGATCAGGCGAGGAGCGAATCCCCCCGCTGATCCAGCACGACGGATGCCGGCTGAGGCATGGGCGGAGACGGGGCGACTGCCTACGTCGCGGCCAGCGCACTCGCTGGCCGCGACGCTCAGCGGTCGGCCGCGGGGCGAAGTCGAAAGCCCTCTGCCCCACCGGGTTCCGAGAGGAACCCGACGAGGGTGCCGGGCTCTCAGGTGACGACGATGCCGGAAGGCGACGCGCCGACCGGGGCGGGCGTCGGTGAGGACGCCAGCTCGGTGAGGCTGCCTCCGTTGACGGAGAAGCCGGCGACAGCGTCGGCTCCGGACTCGACGACCCAGAGGGTCGAGCCGTCAGGTGAGAGCCGGGCGTCCTCCGGCCCGACGAGGCCGTTCCTGAACGGCGTGCTGCCGATCAGCGTCAGGGCGCCGTTCCAGGCGATTGCGTAGCTCGAGATCTCCGAGTTGCCCGTGTTGACGGCAAAGAGGTACTGACCGTCGTGGCTTATCTCGACCCAGCACGGTGCCGTCTCGTTGTCGGCGAACGGTGAGGAGCCGATCGAGCTCAGCGTGCCGTCAGCGCTGTCGTCGAAAGCCGAGACGGTGCCGAGCGTCCCCCCGTTGTGTGCGTTTGAGACGAAGAGCTGCGACGGGTTCGTCGGGCGGAACTCGCTGCCGAAGGGACCGACGCCTTGTGCCGCAAACGGAGAGCCGGGGGCGGCGGTGAGCAGCCCGTCACGGCCGACGGTGAAGCTGTCGATCTCCGAGGTGGCCACGCGAGCGCCCACGAGCTTGGTGCCGTTGCCGTTGAAGAGGACATCGCCCGGTTGGGAGCCGGCCGGCAGGGGCACCGTCGAGTCGGGGATGGCGCGGAGGTACCCGTGGTGGAGTGTGAAGCCGGTGTAGTTGGGGTTGGGGTCGAGGGTGGTGCCGGCATTGGCCACGTAGACGAGCCGGTGGTAGACGGCGACGCTCACCGGGTCGGGGCCGTTGGACGAGACCGGCCCGCCACCGGCTATCTGGAGGGAGCCGTCCGGCTCGATCCGTAGAACCGAGATCTGATCGCTGCCGGCGTCAACAGCGAGCAGGTACCGTCCGTTTGCGCTCAGCTGCAGCGAACCCTGCGAGGCGGTGGCATGCCCTGTACCGGCGCCGCCGACGGCGAACGGGGAGCCAGGGATAGGCGTCAGCGCCCCGTCGGCGAGACGGTCGAAACCGGCGACGGTGTTCACGCCGGCCGTGTTGTCGTTGATGTAGAGCCGGCCGACGACGCCGCTGCCGCCGTCGTGGCGCGGAGTGGATGCAAGGGCTGCGGCGCTCCCGATCGTGCTGATGACTCCGACGCCCGCCAGCGTGGCCGCGCAGAGCGCCAGCCTCAGGGCGCGAGATTTGCTTCGTCGCATTCGTGTGTGACCTCCTGGTCCGTGTCGAGGAAGGTGATTCCCCCCACTTCGGACCGTCCCAGAAGATGCCCCGTCGTTACAGGGCAGCCCACGCCGGCGCAGCCGGCTGGGCCTTTCAGCCGCAGTGCTTGGCGTATGCGGTCGTCCCCGGTTGGTAGGCCTGCCCGGAGCCGGCGCTCACTTGCAGGCAAGCCTCGTTGACGGCGACAAAGTCGGAGGCCGGGATCGCCTTCAGCTGGTCGACCTCGGTGTAGGTCCAACGATTGTCGGCCGTGCCCTGGAAGTACCAGTTGCTGCCGTTGTCGGCGAGGATCAGGCCGTAGGTCTTCATCGTCCTGATGACGGTCTGGCACATCGCCGAGCATTGCGACTTCGGCAGGCTGAAGCCGGCGCGCAGGCGGAACCGCGCTCCCATGGGCGGGCAACTGCTGTCGGGTTGGCCAGCCTCGTGGCGGGCGGGCCAGAGGAACGACTCCTGCGTGCACTCCGCCGTGAAGCGGATGGCGTGGTCCATCGCCCCTGACTTCACCTCGTCGTAGTTGACGAGGCCGGGGAGGATGGGCAGGCCGGCTGCATCGGCCGAGGTCCAAGTGGCCGGGCGCAACCTGTTGGACTCGAGGCTCCAGGTGGCCCCTGAGCCGGCGGTCGACTTACCCCCCGGGTGGTAGTAGGCGTCCCAGAGCTCGTACAGCTCGCAGGTGGACGGGTTGACCATGATGGCGTGACGGTCGCCGCTGGCATCGCGCCCGCCCTCGATCGGTGTCGAAGCGGAGAAGGGGTAGGGGCCCTTGTCGCTCTCGCTCGCATAGAGGAACGTGATCCTCACGAGCGGCTGCGCGGGCTTGACGATCTGCCAGGGGATGCCGTAGGGGAACCCGCCCGAGGGGCCGTAGTCCGGGTGCAGGTACGTGCTCGAGGCGTCCATGCTCGCCAGCCAGGTCGCGCTGTGAGGGTCGACCGGGAGTCCGGTGATGGGCGTGTTCCAGACGTTGTCAGCCGGGAACGCAGGACACTTCGTGCCCGGCAGCGTGACACCGACGCTCGCCCTCGCGCCGGCGCTCGCCCCCGCGGCCGCCGACGGCGAAGCCAGCGCTGAGGCACCGGTTCCCGCCACCACAGCGGCACAGAACCCCGACACCATCACCAGGGCGATCCTGCCTGACAGAGAGCCGCCGCTCATCGTCTTCCTCCTCCGCCGAGTCGGCGCCCGATGCACGGACGCCCAACCAGCTTAGGCGCTGAGCTGTGGCATCATCGCCGAACGTCACCTGACACGAGACACCCGTGATGGCACAAGTCCCCGCCGATGGCTCGCCCGAAGCGCACCAGATGCACGACAGGGGTGGCCGCGAGGGGCCCGGCGGTCTGTTCGAGTGGGGCGCGGCCGGCGCCCGGGCGCTCTCCGCCAGCTGCGCCGCCGTCGTCGTCGTCGATGTCCTCTCCTTCACGACGACGGTCTCCGTGGCAGTCGGGCGCGGTACGGAAGTGATCCCGTGTGCCGACGAGCACGCAGGCCGCCGTTTGGCGGAGACGACGAGCGCGCAGCTCGCCGTCGCCCGGCACGAGGCGGACGACCTCCACCCTTGGTCGCTGTCACCGGCCAGCGTGGCGTCCGCGCCGGCCGTCGCGCGCCTCGTGCTCCCCTCGCCGAACGGATCGGCCATCTCGGCCGCCG
>DASPSK010000004.1:0-6135 GCA_035623975.1 Acidimicrobiales bacterium
GGCTGACCGAACTGGGTCGCGCCGTCAAACAGCGGGTCGAGGTGCTCACCGACGACCTCGCGGCGAAACCCTACGAGAGCCTCGAGCCGGACGAGCTCGAGGAGCTCATGGCCGCCCTCGAGCCGCTCGCCACGCTGCTACTCGCCGCCCAGGACTAGAGGGCGATGGCTGCTACTCGCAGCTCAAGCTGACCCGGCGCCTTCTCCGCCATTGTGCCGATGACATCGTTCTCGGCAACGAAGTAGATCAGCTTCCCGTCAGGGCGTCGGCCCACTCCATCTATGCCCGGGATCATCGGCAGGGTTCCGGTGCTCGTGTAATTGACCCCGGCGGCTCCCGTGCGAACGCGTGGGTGTAAGCCAACGGCCAGCACATCAACGAGGATCTCGGCGGCACCTGCAGGTTGCGGTAGCTCGAAGGGTTGATAGTGAGGCGGTTCGCTGAACGAGGTAACTACAGCTGCGTTCATCTTTTCCATGTCGGCGACCTCCGCCAACATTGAGTATTCATGGTTCGCGGAGGGCCTCCGACGGCTTCAACCGGGCGGCGCTCAAGGCAGGAAGCAGGGCGATGACGTTCGCCACGACGAGCACTCCTGCGGCTAGGAGCACGACCGCTGTCACTGGGACGACGTCGACAGGGACCGCGCCGAGCCTGAAGGCGAAGGTGTGCCAGACCACTCTCCCGACGGCGATGCCAAGAGGAACGCCGATGAGGATCGCCACCGATGCGACGGCGGTCGCCTGCCAACAGACCGTCGCTGCCACCTGCCGCCGGACGAAACCGAGCGCTTTCAGGAGACCGATCTCCCGCCTCCGCCTCGCCACGGACACCACCATCAAGTGCACGAAGGTGCCGATTCCGAGGAGGGCGAGCACCAGACCGAGGAGCAGTGGAAAGTTTACGGCCGTACCGAAGTTGACGAGGTTCTGGGGTGTCTCGTTGAGCGTGATATCGGGAGCTAGCCGGCGGGAGAGCATTGCGAGGGCGCGGGCGCCGGCACGTCCCGGCGCGAAGCGGACGATGACGCCCCAGCCGGTGTTCTCCGAGTTGCGGGCGAGCGTCTTCGCCTGACACGAGGACGGGAGGCTGCCGCAAGCTGCCCGGAGCGCCCCGGACAACGTCAGCACAGCTCCCGTGCCGAGGCCGCCCGACGAGAAGCTCGGCTCGAAGGTGGTCGTGCCGACGACGACGAACGGTACTGCCTGCCGTGATCTCGGCACCCGGATGAGGACGGTCGAGCCGATGTGGGCGCCTGCGCGAGCAAGCGTCTGCTCCCCGAGCATGACCTCGTCGTCGCCGACCGGCTCCCGGCCCGTCACGGTCGGGAAGAGGAACTCTCCCTTGTCGACTCTCACGACCACTACCTGAGCCGCACTCCCGCCGACGGAGACGAAGCCTGAGGCGACGCCGTCGTCGACCGCAGCCACGCCCTGGGTGCGTTCGACGACTCGGACGATCCGAGCCGCCTGTGGTTCGGACAGGTTGTTCGAAAGCTGCAGCTGCCAGGTCCTGCCGTAAAGGGGGGGAGTCGTGACGAGGTGACGGAGGCCGGCACCGAAGACGACTGTGGCGACGAGGGTCGCGACGGCGAGGCCGGTTCCGAACATGGCGGTAGCTACCGGGAGATGCCGTCGGCCCGTCCCCGTTTCGAGGGCACGGCGGGTCCCCACGAGCGCGCTCGGCAACCTGCCACCGGGAGGAGCCAGCCACGTCCACGCCACGGGTCCGACCTCTGCCGGAGCGGCAGAGAGAGCGGCGGCTTGCCGGCGGGCGAGCCGCCGTGCCGGCACCACACCTGCAAGGAGAGCAATACCGACGGTGGCGACCGCCCCGACGACAAGCACGGGCGTGTCGAAGGACATGCCAGAGCTTGCTTCGACGACACGAGCGATGCCGACGGGTGTGAAAGCCGAGAGCCACCAGGCGAACGACACGGCTATCACGGCTGCGAGGACGCCCACTACAGCGCTCGTCGTGGCGGCGAGAGCGACGAGGTCGCGCGGCCGCGCCCCGACGGCCCGCAAAGTCGCGTACGACTCCGCCTGCACCAGTGCCTCGCGTGAGAAGGCCTGCCAGACGATGGCGATGCCGGCGAGAGCGGCGAGGCCGCCGAGGATCCACCATCCGGTCGCCTGCGGTCCAAGGGCACCCGATGCACCGGCGGTCACGCCCCCGAGTTGGAAGTCGTAGACGAGTCCGTAACGATTGAGCCGGGGTAGGTCGTCGATGAGCCGGGGATAGCTCAGCAGTCCGTGCCGTAGCCGGATGTAACTCCAATAGAGGCCGAACAGCCCCGGATGAGCGCGGGCGAATCCAGGGCTGAGGAGAATCGAGTAAGTAGGTCCGCCATTGTTGAAGAAGTCGAGGACGTTCACCTCCGTGCCGACGACGTGGAGACGGATGGTCGACCCATCCGCCGGAGGCGAGCCGCTCGAGGAGAGCACTTCCCTTTCCTGGGCGCTCGTGTAGAAGCGCACCGGCCAGACGGATCCGGGTCGGAGGCCGTAGATCTGTGCCAGCTGATAGGAGACGGCGATGTCGTCGGGCGAATCTGCGCCGGGAAGGTGGCCTTCCACGCTCTTCACCGGAGTCGCCGCCGAATAGGGCGGGAGCTCCATGAAGTTCGACGCGTTCGACGACAGGAACTTGCCGCCGACTGTGAAGTTCGGCGTCGGGTAACCGACGAGCGTCGCCACGGAGGTCACTTCCGGAAGCCTCGGAAGGATTGTCGGGCGTTCGAGCGTGAGGGTGAAGGCGTCGTACCCGTAGCGGTGGTTGAAGCCGGGGAAAGCCGACGACGTACGACGCCCGGCGGCCACGGCGCCCATGACCGAGCCGGCCGCCACTCCAAGGAGCAGTGTTAGCACGAGCCAGGACGCCCAGCGCCTGCGAAGCTCGCCGCGGAAGAGGAGGCCGAGCGCGCCCACGACGATCAGGCCCTCCCCGACCACAGGGCCAGTGACGCGGCATCATGGAGGCCGTGACCACCCGTGTTCTCCTCGCCGAGGACAACCTCCTCGTGCGCGAGGGCCTCGCCAAACTGCTCTCGACCGCCGACGACCTCGAGGTGGTGGCGGTCTGTGGAGACTACGACGAGCTCGTCGCCAAGACGGAGAGCGACTCGCCCGACGTGGTCGTCACCGACATCCGCATGCCGCCCACGGGCACGGACGAGGGGATTCGGGCGGCGGCCGAGCTGCGGAGCACCCGTCCGAAGGTGGGCGTCGTCGTCCTCAGTCAATACCTCGAACCCGGCTACGCCGTCACCCTTTTCGACAGCGGGTCGAACGGGCGGGCCTACCTGTTGAAGGACCGGGTCTCGGATCTCGACCAACTCGTCGCCGCCGTCCGCACGGTCGCAGCCGGCGGGTCGGTCATCGACCCGCTCGTCGTCGACTCGCTCGTGGCGGCACGGTCGAAGGCGCCCGACTCGCCGCTCGCGCGGCTGACGGGTCGAGAGCTCGACGTCTTGAGGGAGATGGCTACCGGCAAGAGCAACGGCGGGATCGCCCAGGCGCTCGTCCTTAGCGAGCGGGCGGTCGAGAAGCACATCAACTCGATCTTCTCCAAGCTCGACCTCGGCGCCGAACCCGGGATTCACCGGCGCGTGAAGGCCGTGTTGCTCTTTCTCGCCGACCGGGATGCTGACCGGGAACTCTGAGCGCCGTCCCGGGCGGGTGCTGGCATCACCTGCCGGGGGGGGCTGGCAGCCTCGTCGCCCTGGTCCGGGGCTGTCAGGATGGAGACGATGAGTCCAGTTTCCGTCCTCGTCGTCGACGACCAACGGCCTTTCCGGGTGGCGGCGAGGGCGGTCGTGGGGGCGACGGCGGGTTTCGAGGTTGTCGGCGAGGCGAGCTCCGGGAGCGAGGCCGTCGAAGCCGTCGCCGCCGCCCCACCCGACCTCGTCCTCATGGACATCAATATGGCCGAGATGAACGGGATCGAAGCGACCCGTCGCATCGTGGAGGAGTCGCCTGCGACTTCGGTGATCCTGCTCTCGACCTACGATGAGCAGGACCTCCCGGCCGACGCAAGGACGTGTGGCGCCATCGCCTACGTCCACAAGGAACAATTCGGGCCCGATGTGCTCGAGCGCCTCTGGGGCGAGGCGAAAGCTCAGAGCGGTCTCAGCGGCTGATCGGTACACGTCCGGCCACCTTTGTCCCCGCTCCCGGGCGTGAGCTGATCTCGACGGTGCCGCCGATCGCCCCCACTCGGTCGCTCATGTTGACGAAACCCGACCCCCTCCAGCTCACACTGTCCGCGTCGAAACCCGCCCCGTTATCTGAGACCTCGAAGACGACGTCGGTGCCCGCATCTGCGACCCCCACGGTGACGCTCGCCCCGGCGCCGGCATGCTTGCCGGCGTTCTGCAGTGCCTCGAGGCAGCAGAAGTACACAGCGGCCTCCACCTCCGCCGGGTAGCGGCCAAGCCCGTCGGCGTCGACAATGGTCGGAAGCGGCGACCGCCCCGCCGCGGACTCAAGGGCCTCCCTCAGGCCCCGGTCGACGAGGAGCGGTGGGTAGATGCCGTGGGCCAGGGCCCTCAGCTCTTTCACCGCTTCCTCGATTCCCTTGCCGAGCTCGTCGAGGAGCTCCGAGGCAGTCTCGGGGTCGGAGCTCGCCAGTCGTTGGGCCAAGCGGAGGTTGACGGCGAGCGCTACGAGGTGCTGTTGCGCCCCGTCGTGCAGGTCCCGCTCGATCTTGCGCCGAGCTGCGTCCGAGGCGGCGACGATGCGGGCGCGGGAGGCCGCCAGCTCCTCGGCCTGGCGCCTCACTTCGTCGAGGGAGGCCTGCAGGGCGGTGTCGAGGGCGAGGTTGTGGAGGGCGAGCCCGATCTGGCGCCCGAGCTCCGAGAGGACGCTCTCGTCGGCCGGAGCGAAGGTGTCCCGGCCGGGGGGCGCTACTGCCACCACGAGTCCGAGGAGCTCACCCTGGTGCGTGGCAGGGGCGACTCGTACCGCCGAGCCCGGCCGTCCCTCGACGAGCGACGGGAGCCAGACCCGCACCCAGGCGGTGCCGGAGACACCGGCGGCCCCGACAACGACGGCTTCCTCCGGGGCGAGGGCCATCTCGGCCGGGCCGGCGTCGGGGATGGAGGCCGCCCGTTCGAGGTGGCCGTGCCGCCCGGCCCAGATCTCGGCCGACTCCAGCCCGAGATTGAGCCGGAGCGACTCGGCCGCTTGAATGAGGACGTCCTGGAGCGGTATCGCCCGCGAGAGCTGGCTGCCGAAGGACCGGAGGACGGTGCTCGGCGAGTGCCGGACCCCGTAGACGGCGCGTTCGGCGAAGCGGCCAACGATGTGGGATGCGGGTCGCCAAAGGAGGGCGCTCACTCCCGCAGCCACGAAGGCGAGGATGAGGATCTGCCGGTCCCTCGGCCCGAGGCCTGGCCCGTAGCCCACCACGACGATGACGGACACGGTGGCGACCATGACTGCCATACCGGCGGTCCTGACGAGACCCGCGAGCACGCCCTCGGCCCGCTCGGTGCTCCCGGTGGTGGCGGCTAGGACGATCGCCACGGCAAAGGGCAGGCTCGAGACGATGAGCGTCTCGAGAGCGGCGTCAGGCCAGCCGAAGAGAACGCGGAGCCAGATGGCGACGACGAGGACGAGCAGCTGCGCGACGGCGGCTGCGCCGAACCACTGCATTCGGCGTCGTTCGTCGCCGCGGGCGACCTCGTACTGCCGGATCGTCATGCCGAGGGCGATCGCCACGGCGGCGATCAGCTCGACGATGACGATCCATGCGCGGGTCGAGAGCGCCGGCCAGAGGCGCCAGAGAACAATCCCTATGGTGACGCCGGCGACATATGCCACGGCGACTGCCGTCCTCGCAGACCTGCGGCGGCGGAGAAGGGGATCGCCCAGGCTGAGGGCGTTGTGAAGGAGGGCAGGCCCCACAAGGGTGACACCGATCGCCTCGGCCGCCCTCGCCGTCGCCAGCGTCGTCGAGCTGAGTAGGACGAGGCGACCCGAGGAGGCTGCGATGGCAGACGCCCCGAGGAATGCCACCGCCGTCACGTCGGCGAGCACGAGCGCCGGAGTTCCCACCCTCGTCGGCGTCCCGGGGCGGGAGGCGACGGCGCCGGCGAGGGCGAAGCAAGCGATGACGGTCCCGACGACCAGG
>DASPSK010000089.1:0-4135 GCA_035623975.1 Acidimicrobiales bacterium
GCCTCACCGCGTACGGGCTTCGTCGGGGATCCGGACGAAGGGATTTTCTGCCATCCAACCATCGTCGACGGGGTCCGCCTCGAGGACGCCATCGTCTGTACCGAGACCTTTGGCCCCATGATCGGAGTCGCCTCCTTCTCCGACTTTGACGAGGCGATGGCGCTCGCCAACCGCTCGGGTTTCGGCCTCTCCTCCGCCATCTACACCGAGTCGCCCGGAGCCGTCTTCGCCTTTCGAGAGCGCATCAGCGCCGGCATGGTGAGCGTCAACAACTCCACCTCGGGCGCAGAGGCGCACCTACCCTTTGGCGGCAACGGGCGCTCCGGCAATGGCAGCCGGCAGAGCGGCAAGTGGGTGCTCGAGCAGGTGACGCGCTGGCAGTCGATGAACTGGGACTATTCCGGGCACCTGCAGAAGGCCCAGATGGATACCGATGCCGTGAGCGCCGAGCGGGGTTTCCGGCTGGAGGACTGAACCGCTCGCACCTGGGCCGCCGCCAGCTCACTCGGCTTGCGTCGCCCCCGCGGGTGGGCGCGAGGTGCCCGTGTAGGGGCGGGCCATCGGACCGATGGCGTTGAGGTCGATTTCGACCAAGCACGGTCTGGCCGCCGACAGCCCCTCGCGAACGGCCTTGCCGAACTCGGCAGTCGTCGCCACACGCCCTGCGGGTACTCCGAAGGCCCCTGCCAGGGACACGAAGTCGGGCGAGCCGAGCTCGACGCCGATGCGGCCGTCCCCTTCGCCGTACTGCTTGTCCTGGATGTTCCGCAGGATTCCGTAGCCGCCGTCAGCGAACACCAGCACGAGGACTGGGAGCCGCTCGGCCGCCAGCGTCGCCAGCTCCGGCGCCGTCAGCATGACGCCACCGTCACCCACCATGAGCACGACCTGGGCCGGCGAGCCCGGCGATGCGTCGAGCGCCGCCACGCCGGCCCCGATGGCATGGGCGAGGCCGAGACCGATGGCAAAGCCGTTGGGCATGATCGCTCGGCGGGAGCGGGCGACCGGGAGGAGACGGTTCCCCCAGGTGTAGGCCGGGATCGTGCTGTCCTTGACAACCACGGTCTCCGGCCCGATGGCGGCGCTGAGCTCGTCGAGCAGCCCTTCCTGTGCCCCGATCACGTGGCGCAGCCTCGATCGAGCCGCCGCCCTCGCCGCGGCCACGCGCTCCGGCCACGCCTCTTCCGCCTGTGCACCCGGGGCCACGGCGTCGAGAGCGGCCGACAGGTCCTGCAGAGTGGCCCTGGCGTCACCGGCAAGGGCAACAGTGGGTTCGTAGTTCCGCGCCGGACGCTCCGGGACGACGTCGATCTGGACGATCGTGGCGGGAAGCTCCATGTGCCAGTTCTCAGTGTTGGGGCCCTGATAGCGCGTGCCGACGCCGATGAGCAGATCCGCTTCGCGGCACAGCGCCCTGACGTCAGGGTCCCAGGGGAGGTTGCCGATGCAGGCAGCGTCGTCTTCCGGGAGCACACCGCGAGCGTTCGGGCTCGTGAGCAGACCCGCCCCAAGCCGGTGGACCAGTTCAGCGACCTCTGCCTCGGCGCCGGCGGCCACTGTCCCCCCGCCCGCCCACACGAGCGGCCGGCGGCTCGCCCCGACGAGCTCGGCGGCACGCCTCAGGTCGGCCGGAGCTGTCGCCGGCGCCTCCGCCGGGACAAGCAGCTGGGCGAGTACCTCCGGGTGCCCGAGAGCCGCCTCGGCGTACTGCAGGTCGATGGGCAGCTCCACGCTGACGGGTCCTTTCGGGGCCGAGAGGGCGATGGAGACCGCCGTGGCCGTCACGACGGCTACGTCGTCGACCGATTCGGCCCGCAGGACCGACTTCGAGAGCGACGCCAGCATGGCAGGTTGGTCCGGGACCTCATGGATGAAACCCCGCCCGGCGTCCAGATGCCTCGTCTCCACCTGCCCGGTCAGGTGAAGGACGGGCGAGCCGGAGACGAAGGCTTCGAGCAGGCCGCCCATGGCATTGGCAGCCCCGGGGCCGGTCGAGGTGATGAAGACCCCCAACCTGCCCGTCACGCGGGCGTAGGCATCCGCCGCGCCGGCGGCCGCCTGCTCGTGGCGCACCGTAATCGCCCGGACCGTGCCCCGCCGCCGGATGGCATCGTAAACAGGGAGGTTGTGCACGCTCGGAATGCCGAAGACGACCTCGACGCCGGCCTGCTCGAGTACGTCGAGGACGGCGTCGCCGCCCGTGTGCTGATCCATGTCCAGTCGCTCTCCTGTTCTGGGCCACCGTAGCCAGGCCGCCGTCGATGAGCATCCCCGGCTTTGACACACCCTCGTCCTATCGTGACCCCCATGGCTCCACCTCATGGCCCGGACGGCGATTTCTGCTTCGTTCATGCCGCTGACCTGCATCTGGACACACCCTTTAAAGGAATCGGGGAGACGGCGCCCGCCGTGGCCGAAGCCTTGCGCGAAGCCTCCCTGCAAGCCTTCGACAACCTCGTCGAACTCTGCCTGCAACGCCAGGCCGCCTTCGTGCTGATCGCCGGCGACGTCTACGACGGCGCCGATCGCGGCATCCGAGCTCAACTTCGATTCCGAGACGGGCTCGCCCGCCTCTCGGACGCCGGTATCTCCACCTTCGTCGTTCACGGCAATCACGACCCGGTCGAGTCGGGTTGGGCCGCCATCGCCAAATGGCCTCCGCTCGTCACGATCTTCGACGCCGAGGCCGTCAGGGCGGTCCCGGTGCTGCGGGACGGACACGAGCTCGCCGTCGTGCACGGGATCTCCTACGGGCGCCGGGACGTTCGGGAGAACCTGGCGCTGCGCTTCTCGCGCAGCCAAGGGTCCGCCCTGCAGATCGGTTTGTTGCACTGCAATGTGAGTGGGGCACCCGAAGGCCACGAGGAATACAGCCCCTGCTCGCTCAACGACCTGCGTCGGGCCGGCCTCGATTATTGGGCGCTCGGCCACGTCCACACCCGGCTCGTCATGAGCGGTCGCCCGCATGGTGAGGAGCCCTGGGTCGTCTATCCGGGCAACATCCAGGGCCGCAGCCCCAAGGCGAGCGAGCAGGGTGCCAAGGGCGCCTTCGTCGTCGACGTGGCGGGCGGGCGCGTGGCCCGCGCCGAATTCGTGGCCTGTGACCGGATCCGCTACGTGTCCCTCGAAGTGGACCTTGAGCCACTCTCATCGGTCGAAGCCGTCCGGGACGCGTTGGCCGTGGTGGCGCACGAGGAGCTGCTCGGCGCGCAGGGTCGCTCGATCATCGCCCGCGCCAGGCTCACCGGGCGGAGCGACGTGCACGCCGCCCTGCAACGCGATCGTGCCGTACCGGAGCTTCTCGTCTCTTTGCGGGACGACTTCCGCCCCGTCGGCCCCTGGTGCTGGTGGGATCGGATCGACGACGCCAGCACAGGCGTCATCGATCTCGGGCGGCTGCGGGCCGGCTCCGACTTTGCCGCCGATCTCATCGCCGTGGCTGAGGAGCTGTCGGCGTCGTGCGCCGGGCCCTCGCTCTCCCTCGGGCTCGAGGCGGAGCTGCCCCTCGAGTTGCTCGACGACATCACGGCCACACTGCCGAAGGCACTCCGGGCCCGGGCGATGGCCTCAAGCCCCTCAGCTCGTCAGCTCATGTCGGCGGCTCTCATGGCGGCGCTTGACGAGCTCGGAACCGACGAGAGCCTTGCCGGGGTGAGTCACTGACGTGCGCCTCTCCTCGTTCCATATCGATGGGTTCGGCGCACTCTCCGAGCTCGCCGAGGAGGTCGCCCCCGGCCTCGTCGTCGTGCTCGGGCCGAACGAAGCCGGCAAGTCGACCCTCTTCGACTTCTTGAGCGGAGTCCTGTTCGGTTTCCCGAGCCGCCGGGACAGTCCGAAATTCCACGCCCCGGTGCGAGGAGGACGGCACGGAGGGAGGGTGGCCTTCATCGACGAGTTCGGCGGCCAGTGGGTCGTAGAGCGGCATGCCGGCCCCCAGCGCGGCCTCCTCGTGCTGCTGCCCGACGGCTCAGAGGGCGACGAGCGCAGCCTCTCGCGCGCCCTCGCCGGCGCGAGCTCGTCCCTGTTCGAAGCCGTCTTCGCCGTGGGCCTGGACGACCTCGGCCACATGAAGAACCTCGAGAGCGACGAGGTGCGCGAGCTTCTCTTCGCCGCCAGCATCCTCGGACAGCGGCGT
>DASPSK010000117.1:0-8920 GCA_035623975.1 Acidimicrobiales bacterium
TTGCCGGCAACGACTAGGTTGACGTAGTTTCGGCTACGCAGACAGTGGTCGGTCACGCTCAGGAGCGTGTTCGCATCGGGCGGCAAGTAAACACGGATGACCTCCGCTTTCTTGTTTACGAGATGATCGATGAAGCCGGGATCCTGATGGGAGAAGCCGTTGTGGTCCTGGCGCCAGACGTGGGAGGAGAGCAGGTAGTTGAGCGAGGCGATTGGGCGACGCCAACCGATCCCCCGGGACACCTGCAGCCACTTGGCGTGCTGGTTGAACATCGAGTCCACGATGTGGGTGAAGGCCTCGTAGCAGTTGAACAGGCCGTGACGGCCGGTGAGGAGGTAGCCCTCCAACCAGCCCTGGCACAGGTGCTCGGACAGCACCTCGACTACCCTCCCGTCGGGAGCGAGGTGATCGTCGCCCGGCAGCCGCTCGGCCTCCCAGGCTCGGTTGGTCACGGTGAAGACGTCGCCCAGCCGGTTCGAGGCCGTCTCGTCGGGGCCGAACAGCCGAAACCGCTCAGGGTTGGCGGCGATCACGTCCCGGAGGAAGCCCCCGAGCACCCGGGTCGCCTCGGCCTCTGTCGTGCCGGGATTGGCAACCGGCACGGCGTAGTCCCGGAAGTCCGGCAGCTCGAGGTCGTGCAGCAGGAGCCCACCGTTGGCGTGGGGGTTGGCGCCCATGCGCCGGTGGTCTCTCGGGGCGAGCTGGGCGAGCTCGTCGACGAGGGCGCCGTTCTCGTCGAAGAGCTCCTCGGGGCGGTAGCTGCGCATCCAGGCTTCGAGCATGGCGAGGTGCTCGGGGTTGGTTCGCACCTCCGCCAGAGGCACCTGGTGGGACCGCCAGGTGCCCTCGACCGGCAAGCCGTCGACCTCTTTCGGCCCGGTCCAGCCTTTCAGGCTCCTCAGCACGATCATGGGCCAACGCGGGCGGGCAGTCAGCGTCCCCGCCCGGGCGGCGCGCTGGATTGTGCCGATCTCCTCCACGATGGCGTCGAGGGTGGCCACCATCTGCTCGTGCATCGGCGCCGGTTCGGTCCCGGCGACGACGTGCACCTCGTACCCGTAGCCCGCGAAGAGGGCGAGGAGCTCCTCGTCGGGGATCCGAGCCAGCACGGTCGGGTTGGCGATCTTGTAGCCGTTCAGATGGAGCACGGGGAGGACGGCACCGTCCCGTGCCGGATTCAGGAATTTGTTGGCGTGCCAGCTCGTCGCCAGCGGTCCGGTTTCTGCCTCGCCGTCGCCGACCACGCAGCACACCAGCAGGTCGGGGTTGTCGAAGGCCGCCCCGTAGGCATGCGCGAGGCAGTAGCCGAGCTCGCCGCCCTCGTTGATGGAGCCCGGCGTCTCCGGGGCGGCATGACTCGGGATGCCGCCGGGAAAGGAGAACTGGCGAAAGAGCCGGCGCAGGCCGGCCTCGTCCCGGCTTATGTGGGGGTAGAGCTCGGTGTAGGTGCCCTCGAGGTAGGTGTTGGCGACGACGCCGGGCCCTCCGTGGCCTGGCCCGGTGACGAAGATGGCGTTCAGATCCCAGGCCCGGATCGCCCGGTTGAGATGGGCGTAGACGAAGTTCAACCCCGGCGTGGTCCCCCAGTGCCCGAGGAGGCGGGGCTTGATGTGCTCGGGACGGAGCGGCACGGTCAGCAGGGGGTTGTCGAGCAGGTAGATCTGCCCGACCGAGAGGTAGTTCGCCGCCCGCCAATAGGCGTCAAGGAGGCGCAGATC
Source organism: Acidimicrobiales bacterium (assembly GCA_035623975.1). Taxonomy (GTDB): domain Bacteria; phylum Actinomycetota; class Acidimicrobiia; order Acidimicrobiales; family Bog-793; genus JAKACA01. The sequence continues at coordinate 1,719 of DASPSK010000117.1, forward strand.
CTCCTTTGACTGGGTCATCTTCGCCTCGGTTCCGGTCACCCCTCCGGTCTACACGGCCACCCGAGGTCGCCAGCCCTGGATGCCGGGTTGTCATGGCTTCGTTGCCGAAAGTTCACCGGCTGGTCGTTTTCGGACGCCGCCGTCTCAGTGGGGGACTCCCCCCTCCGACGCTCGCCCCAGCTGGCGGGGCGGCGGGAGGAGATGGCCGGCACGTGGCAGGATAAGGGCTATGAGCGACGTCTACGACGACCTCCCCGCCGTCGAGCCACCCGATCGGTTCGTCCCACCGGACGCGGCCGACGAGGTCTCCCTCGACAGCGAAGTCGACTTCGACGACGAGCAGGACGAGGACCAGCTCCCTCTCGACGTGGTCGAGGCGATCGAAGTCGGGGTGCTCCTCGACGACCCCGAGACGCTCGAAGAAGACTCCGACGAGGGCTGATTGGGCCGAGGAGGTCGACGAGGAGAAGCAGAAGCCGAAGCTCGTCGGCGAGAAGGCGCTGTGGCTTGCCCGGGCGTCCTGCCGGTCCCTCGCAGGGCACGCCCGCCGGCAAACCTGGACGCCGTCCTCGAGCCTCGACCGCCGTCTGTTACAGATCGGCCGTGAGCGGCACGACCTCCTCGGCGATGAGACGCAGGTGATCGAGGTCTTCGAGGTCGAGAACCTGTAGGTAGACGCGCACGGCCCCGCCGGCACGATAGGTGGCGAGCTTGTCGGCGACCTCTGCAGAACTGCCGGCGAGACCGTTCTCCTTCAGCTCCTTCACCTCACGGCCTATGCGGGCCGCTCGCCGCGCCACTTCCGCCTCGCTCGCACCGCAGCACACGACGAGGGCTGTCGAGCGCAGGAGCGAGGCGGGATCGCGGCCGGCGCGCTCGCAGGCCTCGTCAACGAGGCGGTACTGGCGCTCCACGACCTCGAGCGGGGAGAAGGCGACATTGAACTCGTCCGCGAAACGCGCCGCCAGGCGCGGTGTCCGCCGGGGGCCGTGGCCCCCGACGATGACGGGGGGCCGGGGGGATTGCGCCGGTCGCGGTAGCGCCGGGCAGGAGGCGAGCTCGTAATGGCGGCCCGAGAATTCGAAGGTCTCGCCTGCGGGCGTGGCCCACAGGCCGGTGATGATCTCGAGCTGCTCCTCCAGGCGATCGAAGCGCTCGCCGACGGGCGGGAAGGGGATCCCGTAGGCGGTGTGCTCCTGCTCGTACCAGCCGGCCCCCAGGCCCACCTCGACCCGCCCTCCGCTCATGGCGTCCACGACGGCCACCGAGATGGCGAGCGGGCCGGGCAGCCGGAAGGTGGCCGCCGTGAGAAGCGTGCCGAGGCGGATGCGCTCAGTGTCACGTGCGAGGCCGGCCAGGGTGATCCAGGCGTCGGTGGGCCCGGGCAGCCCGCTCACCCTACCCATCTTCAGGTAGTGGTCAGATCGGAAGAACGCCCCGAAACCACACTCCTCCGCCGTCTTGGCGACGGCGAGCAGCTGCTCGTAGGACGCACCCTGCTGCGGTTCGGTGAAGATGCGAAGTTCCACGGCCACGTTCTACCGACTCTGGCGCCGCCGGTCCTCATCGACTAATCCGTCCTCGGCGTTTATGTTGGAGTGCGACCCGGGAGGAAGGGAGCGGCAGATGACGACCACGCCCAAGAAATTCGGAGCCGAGCTGCTCGGCACCGCGCTCCTCGTCTATTTCGCCGTCGGGGTGGCCACGCTCTCGTTCGGCTTCGGTGCGACGGGCTCGAGCTTCTCCGCCGGCGTCGTGGCGACGGCGCTCGCCTTCGGCCTGACCTTGATGGCGCTCGCCTACTCGCTCGGCCCGATCTCCGGCTGCCACGTGAACCCGGCCGTGACCCTCGGTGTCTGGCTTGCCGGGGGCATCTCGCTCGAGGATGCCCTCGGCTACTGGATCGCCCAATTCACCGGTGGCATCCTCGGGGCCCTGGCGCTGTGGGGGACCTTCTCCACCTCGCCGCTCTACTCGAGGTCCGTAGTCGGGCTCGGGACCGACGGCTGGGGCAGCGCAAGTCACCTCGATATCGGCATGGGAGGCGCCTTCATCGTCGAGGTCGTCCTCACCGCCCTTTTCGTCTTCGTCATCCTCGCGGTCACCCACAAGAGCGCCATCGGCAACGCGTCGGTCGCCGGCCTCGTCATCGGTCTCACCCTCACGATCGTGCACCTCATCGGCATCCCGATCACGGGCACGTCGGTGAACCCGGCCCGAGCCCTCGGGCCCGCTCTCGTCGTGGGCGGCACGGCGCTGAAGCAGGTGTGGCTCTTCATCGTCGCCCCGCTCGTGGGCGGGGCGCTCGCCGGCCTCGTCCATCTGGCCTTCTACGGACGACCCGAGCCCGCTCCACCCGCGGTCGCCGTCGCCGTCGACGACGACTCCGAGAGCGTCACTGTCATCAAGCCCCCAGAGGAGTAGCTCCGGCGCCCGCCAACGGGCGCGCGCATCCCGGAGGCAGCGAGCTCAGGGAGTGGCGCTCCTGACAGGCTCGCGGATCGACAGCTTCCCCTTCTTGATGAGGGCGATCCGAGGCGCTCGCCGCGCCACGGTGCTGTCGTGCGTGACGATAACGAGCGTGAGACCGCGCAACCGTGACATCGACTCGAGCAGGTTGACGATGTCGTCCCGGGTCTCCTCGTCGAGGTTGCCCGTCGGCTCGTCGGCGAGCACGACCTTGGGCTCCTTCACGAGCGCCCGGGCGATGGCCACGCGCTGCTGCTGCCCGCCCGACAGCTCGGAGGGCAGGTGGGTGGCCCGGTCCCCGAGGTCGACCTCGTCGAGCGCGGCGGCCGAGCGTCGGCGGCGCTCTGCTCCGCCGACGTGAAGGGGGACGAGGGCCACCTCGACGTTCTCGAGCGCCGTCAGTGTCGGGATGAGGTTGAAGGTCTGGAAGACGAAACCGAAGGCCCGCGCCCGCAGGTCGGCCAGCTCTCGCTCACCGAGCCGCCCGAGATCCTGACCGTCGAAGGCCACGACTCCCGAGCTCGCCCGGTCGAGCCCTCCGAGCAGCTGCAGGAGCGTCGTCTTGCCTTGCCCGGTGGGCCCTTGCACCGCCAGCATCTCGCCGTCGGCGATCGTGAGGTTGACGTGCTCGAGGGCGACGACGGGACGGCCGTTCTTCTCGAAATTCTTGCAGACGTCGGTCAGCTCGTACACAAGCCTCTCCTTACTCGACCTTGCGAAGGGCGTCGGCCGGCCGCAGCCGGGCAGCCCGCCATGAACCGAACGACCCGGCGATGAGCCCACCGGCGATGGCAAGGCCGACGGCGAGCAGGAGGGCGTTGCCCTGGATGGGGGCGGTCAGGTGGACGGCGACGGTGTGGGCCAGATCCGCGAAGGCACCACCGGTGCGGTGGGGGAACGAGCCAGTAGCGCCGGGGAAGCTGCCGCCCCCGAAGGCGCCGCCGCCTGCGAAACCCCCTCCCGTCGCGGCCGACGGGCCCACCGTGGCCGTGAGGGAGGGTGCGAGCGCGGTCACGACGCTGGCGGCACCGATCCCGAGGCCGACGCCGATGATGCCACCGACGATGCCCTGCACGAGGCCCTCGCTCATGACCTGACCGACAACACGGCGCGTCCGCCAGCCGAGCGCCTTCAGGGTCCCGAACTCACGCACACGCCGGGAGACGGCCGCCATCATGAGAAGGGCGGCGACGAGGAAGGCAACCGCCAGGGCGGCGACCGAGATCCACAGCCCGAGCTTGGTGGCGAGGGTGGAGGCGCTCGTGATCGAGCCGGTCACTTCGCTCGCGAGGGTCGAGGAGTCCGTCACGGTCACCTTCGGCATCGCCTTCTGAATGGCGCTCGCCACGGCGTTCACATCGGACGCGCTCGCGGCGCTCACGTACACGGTCGTGATCTTGCCGGACAGCTTGGCGAGGGTCTGCGCCTCACCGAGGGGGAGGAAGACGTCGGTCGTCGACCCGCTCGGCAGGGAGGCGATCCCGATCACCGAGAGCTTCGTACCGGCCACCGTGATCGAGGAGCCGACTTTCAAGCTCTGGGCGGTGGCGTACGACGACGCCACGATGGCGACCTTGGAGCTGTTGTCCGCTGAGGTGAAGGCCCGGCCCGAAGTGACCTCTGAGGGAGTGAGCGGGCCAACGCCGTTCGTGTTCGGCTGCACGCCGACGACCGAGAACGAGCTGAAGCTGAACGGTGACCCGCCGGAGAAGCCCCCGCTCCCGAAGCTCGGGATCGTCCCCGAGATGCTCGTGTCGTTGAGGGAGAGGCCCCCGGAGGCGGCGGCGACACCGCTCACCTTCTCGATTTGCGCCACGACCGTGGCCGCCATCGTCGCCGTGCCCGGCGTGGGTGACAGCGTGTTACGGGAGAAGTGGGTGCCCGCTGCCGGTCGGGTGCCGGTCGTGGGACCACCACCGACGAAGAAGCGCTGCGGGCCGCCCGAGCCGGCGGCTGCCGTCTGGCTGACGGTGATGTCGGTGCCGACGCCGTAGAGGGAGTGGAGCACCTGGGCCTGGGCGGACTTGACGCCGGCAGAAGTGGCGCTCACCGTCACGACGAGGGCCACCCCGATCCCGAGGCCGAGGGCGATGACGATGGCCTGCTTGCTCCGTCGTCGGAGCTCGCGCCCTAGGTAAGTGAAGAGCATGGGTACCTTTTCTCGAGCCTGTCTACTGACAGTAGACCAGCCGATACTGGGAGGATTCTGTGAAAGGCTCTACGAACCCCTGAGAGTCAGCTCGGCTGTGCCCGTCAGGTGACGTGGGCGAAGTCCCTCACCAACAAGATGACGACGAGCACCATGACGGCGAGGTAGAGCCCGGTGATCGGCCAGCGCCAGCGGTGATCGGCCACGAAGAAACGCCGAATGCCGCGCACGTCGAACACGAGGGCCACGAGGCCGAGGGGGATGCCGATGATGGGCGTGAAACCCGCCGCCGCCCCGAGCGCCGGCGCCGCGATCGGAAAGATCACGTAACCGAGGAGGCAGCGCGTGGCCGAGAGCAGGATCGAGGTGCTGAACAGCCTGTGGGCCGCCTCGTTCGCCTGTCGCGTGGGCCGCACGTCGGGGACGCGCAGCAACCTCCGCATGACGACGTCTGCGGGCGAACGCGGCAAACCCGTCGAACCGGCAACCGTGCTCACGGGCCTCCACGCTACGGTGTCGGGCTGTTCAGTTCCAGCCGGGGCCGACCGTCAGCCGCTGTAGTCCGGCCCGGCCCGTTCGATGGTCACGAGGAGGAGCACGCGGCGTTCCTCTGTCATGGCGCGGCGGTAGTCGTCCCAGTCAGGGTGCTCCCCGGCGATGCCGCGGTAGTAGGCGACGAGGCCGTCCATGGCCTCGGGGAGGGAGACGACCTCGGCCACGCCGTCGACCTGCACCCATGGCCCGAAGAAGCCGTCGCCGAACACGCACAACGACACCCTCGGGTCCCGGCGGACGTTGCGGGTCTTGGCGGCGGGCTCGCGGGTGGACACGACCGCCCGCCCTGAGTCGTCAAGGCCACAGGACACCGGCGAGAGCTGGGGGGAGCCGTCCTTGCGGCGGGTGTGGAGCACCGCCCGGTGGTTGTGCCGCAGGAACTCGCGGGCCTGCTCGATCTCCATGCCATCACCCCCTGCGAGCAGCCGCTCCTGGGCGACCGCCCATCCGATGCCAACAAATCATCGCGCTCGCAGCCTTGCGCGGCGAGGGCCGAGCCGGGATGATCCCTCGATGGACGGCTCCCGGCAGGCGGCGATGCCTCGCTCGATCGCCCCCATGCTGGCGACGGCGGGGCCACTCCCGAGGGACGATGCCGGCTGGGCCTTCGAGTTCAAATGGGACGGGATCCGGGCAATCGGGTTCCTCGAGGGCGGTCGCGTCCGCTTCGCCAGCCGCAACGGCAACGACCTGACAGCCTCGGTGCCGGAGCTGCAACCAGCCGGCGGCGGGCTCGAGGAGCTCGCGGTCGTCGTCGACGGCGAGATCGTCGCCTTTGACGAGCAGGGCGTCCCGCGCTTCCAGCGTGTGCAGAACCGCGGCCGTGAGCCCGTCGGCCGGGCGGGCGGATCGGGCGTGGGCTACCTCGTCTTCGACGTCCTCTGGCTCGACGGCAAGCTGCTCATCGACGAGCCGTACGAGCAGCGGCGCCGGCAGCTCGACGGCCTCGGTCTCCGTCGGGCGCCCGGGTGGACCGTGGCACCGAGCTTTCCCGGGCCGGGCGAGGACATCTTCGAAGCGAGTCGACAGCAGGGCCTCGAGGGCGTGGTCGCCAAGCGCCTCGACTCGCCCTACACGCCGGGACGCCGCTCCGCCTCCTGGATCAAGGTCAAGCACGAGAAGCACCAGGAGGTCGTCATCGGCGGCTGGACGAGGGGAGAGGGCGCGCGGGCGGGCACGATCGGCGCCCTGCTCCTCGGCGTCAACGCTCCGGAGGGGTTGGCGTATGTGGGAAAGGTGGGCTCGGGTTTCGACGGGCGGGAGCTTCGGATGCTGGAGGGTCGATTCGCCGAGATCGTCTCCGATCGCTCCCCCTTCTCGACCCCCGTGCCGGCGGCGGAGGCCCGGGCGGCCACATGGCTGCGACCGAGCCTCGTCGGTGAGGTGTCCTTCACGGAGTGGACGGACGCCGGGCGCCTGCGGCAGTCCGTTTGGCGCGGCCTGCGGCCTGACAGGGCTCCGGCTGAGGTCACCCGGGAACGCTGACAGGGGCGCCGGCATCGGCGTGGTCGAGGGCTGAAACATGGCGGCCTGCCTGGGCTGAGCCCCTCGGCCTGTGGGTCCGGCAGGATGGAGGTGTGAGCCCGCCGAGCGAACGTGTCCCTGTCACCGTGGACGGGCGTCAGCTCAGCCTCTCCAACCTGCACAAACCCATGTACCCGGCGACCGGCTTCACCAAGGGCGAGCTGATCGACTACTACGCCAAGATCGCCCCGGTCATGCTGCCGCATCTGCGGGGGCGTCCGGTCACGACAAAGCGCTTCCCGAACGGCGTCGATGCCCCCTCGTTCATCGAGAAGAACGTCCCCCGCCATGCCCCCGACTGGGTCCGCACCGTCGTGATCGGCCGCAAGTCGAAGGGCGCCGACACGAACGAGTACGCCGTCATCGACGATCTCGCCACGCTCGTGTGGTTCGCCAACCTCGCCTCGATCGAGTTCCACACCCCGATGTGGAGGATCGATGCCTCCGCCCGTCCGCAGCGACCGGACCTCATCGTCTTCGACCTCGACCCCGGGGCACCGGCCAG
>DASPSK010000123.1:0-5498 GCA_035623975.1 Acidimicrobiales bacterium
CGACACCGGCGGCCCGTCCCCTCTCGTCGAGGAGGATCTCCCCGGCGCGCGCCCGGGTGACGAGACGGGCGCCGTCGCGCAGCGCCGCCGGCCAGTGGGTCCTGTCGGTCGAGGCCTTGGCACCCTCCGGGCAGCCCGTCCCGCAGGTGCCGCGGCGCATGCACGGGCTCAGATTGCCGTAGTCACGCGAGGCGATGGCGTGGCTAGCCGGCCACCAGTGCCACCCCAGCTGGTTCATGCCCGTCGCCGCCTTGCGGCCGAGGGCGCCGATCGGGATGGGGGGCAGCGGGGGCGCGGCACCCCGCGGGTACATGGGGTCACCGCCGAGGCCGGAGATGCCCATCTCGAGGTCGATCCGCTCGTAGAAGGGGACAAGCTCGTCGTAGGAGATCGGCCAGTCGTCGGCGATCCCGTCGATCGAGTGCACGCGGAAGTCCTGCGGTCGCATGCGCGCCCACTGGGCGCCGAAGTGGATCGTGCTCCCGCCCACGGCGTTGTGCATCACCGGGGTGACGTCGGTCTCCGACACGTCGCAGGGAACGTCCTCACGTAGCCCGCGGGTGTTGGGGTCGGCGCTCCAGCGCGTTTCGGAGAGGAGCTCCCACTCTCGCTTGTCTCCCGGATAGTCGGAGGCATTCAACCAGTCGCCCTGCTCGAGGCAGACGACCCGCCAACCTGCCGCCGCCAGGTGGCGGGCGGCGATCGCGCCCGAGGCGCCGGCCCCGACGATGACCACGTCGGCCGCGTCAGCCCGCGCCGCCGACCGCGGCGCCGATCGAATCTCCGGCCGGCCGCTCAGGCGTCCGAGCGATGGCGGCTCGGGCGGAGATGTCGCGGCACTGGACGGCCAGCTGACCGTCGCCGAGAAGCGCCGAAGAACAGGGTCAAGGAGGCCGTCGCGAAGGTCGTACTCCGCCTCGTCGGGGTAGATCGGGTTCTGGGACTGGCCCGGGTACCCGATCAGCTTTCGCACTTTCGGATGCATGTAGTAGCCCGCACTCACGACCGTTGCCAGCGCACGGAACCGGTCATCCGCCCGTTCGTGCAGTGCCCTCACGTGCTCTGCGGGCGGGCGACCGGCTGCCTCTTCCAGGAGCCGGGCGAGCGGTCCCGCCAGGTCGGGGCGCGTCTCGAGCACCCGGTCGAGCCATTTCCCCGTCACGCCCACGCTGCTGGCCGAAGGCATCAGGCCCCGGGCCGGGATGAGGACGTCGGCGAGCGAGGCGAGGATCGCCCGAGCCTCGTCCGAGATCGGCCCGGTACCGGAAGCTGTCACGCCGCCTCAGCTCACTGCCCGCTCACGATGCACCCGTGCCCCGTCTGAGTCGGGGAGGACTCGCGGGCGCTCTCTGCGCCCTCGCCGGCACCCGTTCATCTCACGCCTCTGCCGGCACGCTTGCTCGGATCGACACGCCGGCGTCCCTCTCCACGATGCGCGACACGGCGAGCTCGCCGGCGCCCGGGCCGAAGCGCTCGCGGGCGCGCTCGAACCATCGGCGAGCAACCGTCGCCAGCGAGGCCGCGTAGTCGACCTCGGCGGCAAACTCGCCAATGAGGCGCAGGTCCTTGCAGCACAGCTCGAGGGTGAACGAGACGTCGTCGTCACCCGCGAGGAGGTTGTCGAGGTCGTGCTCGGCGACCCAGCTCGCCCCGGCGCTCTTCCGCACGACCTGGGCGAGCAGCTCCGGCGCCACCCCGACGGCGCTGCCGAGGGCGAGGGCCTCGGAAAGGGCGACGACGTGCACGAACCAGAGCATGTTCGTGAGGAGCTTCGCCGCAGTCCCCGCCGGGGGCTCCCCAACGAGGACCGCCCGCTGTCCGATCACGTCGAAGATCGGCGTGACGAGGGCGAACGCCTCCGGTCGTGCGCCCACCATGAGCACGAGGGAGGCGTCACGGGCGCCGTCGGCCGCCCCTGTGACGGGAGCGTCCACGTAGGCGACGCCCTGCGAGCGGGCGGCCTCGTCGAGCCTGCGACAGGAGTCGAGCGAGATGGTGCTGAGGTTCACGAGGGCCGAGCCGGGCTGCATCTGGGCAAGCAGTCCGGCCCGGCCGAGGCAGACCGCCTCGACCTCGGCGGGTCCGGGAAGCGAGACGCACACGACGCCCGCCCCCGCCACCTCGGCGACGCCGGCTGCCGCCACCGCCCCGTTCTCCACCAGCGCCTCAACTCGCTCGGGGATACGGTCGTGAACGAGGAGCGAGGTGCCGGCACGAAGGAGGTTTCTCGCGATCGGAGCCCCCATCGAGCCGACGCCGATAAAGCCGATCGTCGAGTTTCCCGCGGGGATCATCCCGCAACCTGCTCGCGAGGGTCGGAGACCTGCGCCAAACCTGCCGAGAGACGGCTGGCCGCCTCGCAGAGGAGCTTTCCGTGCGCCTGCAGCCGCTCGCGCTTGAGGCGCATCGAAGGGCCCGAAACGCTGAGGGCCGCCACCACCGATCCTGAGCCGTCGCGTACCGGGGCGGCGACGGCGCTGAGACCGAGCTCCAGCTCGTCGACCGTGACCGCGAAACCCCTCCGCCTCACGAGCCCGAGATCCCTCGCGAGCGCTTGACGGTCGATGATCGTGTGAGGCGTCAGGCGGTCGAGGGCTCCCTTCGGGAGCTCCGCCGAACCGAAGGCGAGAAACACTTTGCCGGTCGAGGAGCAGTGCAGCGGCACCGCCCTCCCCACCCAGCTTGTCGTGCCCACCAGGTAATCGCTGTCCACCTGTGCGAGGTGGTTGACGCCGTCTCGCATCGGCGTCGAGAGATTGACGGTCTCACGGGTGGTGTCGCCGATCTCGTCGAGGATCGGGGCAGCCAGCTCGGCGAGGCGCCGATGGGAGAAGTCGCTCATGGCGAGACGGAGGAGGACCGGACCGGGCCGGACCCTTCCCCGCCGGCCGTCTCGCGCCAGGATCCCGTGGCGCTCGAGGGCGCCCACGAGCCGGGAGGTCGTGGCTTGATGAAGCCCGGTCGCCGTGGCGAGCTCGCCCACGGTGAGCGCCCGGTCCCCCTCGACGAGGCATACCAGCAAGGCGGCCGCTCGCTCCACCGCCTGACTGCCCGACCCGACATTCATATTATGAGTATCTTCTCTCACAATATGAAGGATATCTCACTCGTGCAGGCGGCGCAAACAGATGCCAAAAAGGAAGGCGCCCCGCGCCTCGCGAAGGACGACGTCGTCTAACTGCCGCACGGAGGCGATCAATCACCGGGCGGGCCGTGCGCAGCCGCACCGCTGTCAGGTCGCCGAGCTCAGCTCGTGTTGCCTGCGAGTAGCTGTTGACGATGCCGGGAGTTGCAGCTGCTTCCGAGGCCGGAAAGCCGGACATCTTTCACGGCGCGGGCAACGTCCCGCCAGGGAAAACGGGGATTCAGTAGGTGTAGCGGTCTGCCTTGGTCTTCGCAGAAGTCCCGCCCGGGGTTGTTACCGTGACGGCAACGGTGCCCCGGCCCTTGGGTGAGGTGACCTTGAGTTCGGTAGCCGAGACGACCTTGCCTATTTTTGCGAGGGCGGTGCCGAAGTGGACCGCGGTGGCCCCGAGGAGGTTCGTGCCCGTGATCGTGACGGTCGTGCGGCCCGAAGCCGGCCCCTTGTTGGGAGAGAGCTTTACGACGGTCGGGCGGGGAAAATAGATGACGACGAAGGCCTGCTCATGGCCCGAGGCGTCCTCGTAGAACCCCCCCGCGCTGCAGTTGTCTGAGGAGCTGGAGGAGAGAGACTCGATGTCGGCGTCCCCACCGGCGTTGAGGGTCGCCGTGCCAGGGACCTCCTCGGCCTCGCCCCATTTGCCGCTCGTCTCGTTGACGACGAAGGCCTGGCCGTAGAGCGAGGCAGTCTCGTAGAACCCCCCCGCGCTGCAGTTGCCGGAGGAACTGCAGGAGAGAGACTCGATGTCGGCGTCCCCGCCGGCGTTGAGGGCCGCTGTGCCGGGGACCTCCTCGGCCTTGCCCCAAGTCCCGCCCGTTTCGTTGACGACGAGGGCCTGGGTGTGGTCGAAGGCGTCCTCGTAGAACCCGCCCGCGCTGCAGTTGCTGGAGGAGCTGCACGAGAGAGTCTCGACCCCGGCGTACCCATCGGCGTTGAGGGTGGCCGTGCCGGGGACCTCCTCCGCCTCGCCCCACGTCCCGCCCGTCTCGTTGACGAGGAAGGCCTGGGTGTGGAGCGAGGCGTCCTCGTAGAACCCGCCCGCGCTGCAGTTGCCCGTTGAGCTGCACGAGAGCGACTCGATCTCGGCGTCCCCGCCGGCGTTGAGGGCCGCCGTGCCGGGGACTTCCTCGGCATCGCCCCAAGCGCCACTCGTCTCGTTCTCGACGAACGCCTGGATGTGGCTCGAGCCATCCGTGTAGTACCCACCCGCGCTGCAGTTGCCGGGAGAGCTGCAGGAGAGAGAGTAGACCTCGGCGTCCCCCCCGGCGTTGAGGGTCGCCGTGCCGGGAACCTCCTCGGCCTCGCCCCATGTGCCGCCCGTCTCGTTGACGACGAAGGCCTGGAAGTGGTTCAAGGAGTCCTCGAAGTTCCCCCCTGCGCTGCAGTCGCCGAGAGAGCTGCAGGAGAGAGACTCGACCCCGGCATACCCAGAATTGAGAAGGCGCGTGCCGGGAACCTCCTCGGCCTCGCCCCATGTGCCGCCCGTCTCGTTGACGACGAAGGCCTGCTCTTCGCCCGAGACATCCGTGTAGTACCCGCCCGCGCTGCAGTTGCCGGAGGAGCCGCAGGAGAGAGACTTGACCTTGGCGTCCCCGCCGGCGTTGAGGGTCGCCGTGCCGGGAACCTCCTCGGCCTTGCCCCATGTGCCGCCCGTCTCGTTGACGATGAAGGCTTGAGCCTCGTCCGAGGAGTCCTCGTAGAACCCGCCTGCGCTGCAGTTGCCGGGAGAGCTGCAGGAGAGAGACTCGACCTGGGCGTCCCCGCCGGCGTTGAGGGTCGCCGTGCCCGGAACCTCCTTGGCCTTACCCCAGGTCCCTGCAGGGGTCACGGCAGAAGCCTTCGCTGACGTCGGGGCGCCCGCTGCACTCGCACCGACCAACAGAGCCGCGCAAAGAGGCACGGCGAAAAGGGCGGCGATGGCGGAGCGTCGTCTCATGCGGATTCCTCGTTTCCAGACGTGGCACGAACGACTGCATGGCAGTCTCTCAATCCGGGCAATGCTGAGGGGCGGCCCCTCGTCTCCAAATTGCAACCGTACACTCCACCTCTTCGAGTGCCATCCGACCACGAGAGAATGCGGATGCTGCACCCTCCCGATCTCGTAGTGTCCCGCCACGGCCGCCCGGTGATCACGACCGAGGCAATGGTCGAGGCACTCGGACGCTGGAGGCGAGGCGGCAGACCTGTCGCCGGAGTAGCCCGCCGAGTACGAAGTCTCAACTGGTATCACTGCCCAGGCGCTCGCGGTAGCACCAAAGGACCGTGGCTGCACCTTCGAGGAGGTCAGCCGAGTCTTACGCTGGGGCTCATGAAGGGCATCGCCCTCGTGACCACCGCCATCCTCGGAGTGATCGGC
>DASPSK010000127.1:0-20062 GCA_035623975.1 Acidimicrobiales bacterium
ATTCAGCAGCTTGCCGATGGTCTCGGCCACGGCGCGGTCGCAGTAGGTGAGGATCTCGGTCGCCCGCTCGAAGTCCTCGCCGCGGATGAGGTTGAGAACCTCGCGCGCCTTGGGGGCCGACACGCCAGAGTGCCGGAGCACCGCCCTCGTACCGGGGCGCTCGTTCGTCTTCACACCGGTCACCTCAGCGCCTCCCCGCCCGCTCTTGGCCGGCGTGGTAGCGGAACGTCCGCGTGGGGGCGAACTCTCCGAGCTTGTGGCCGACCATGGATTCGGTGATGTAGACGGGAACGTGCTTGCGACCGTCGTGGACGGCGATCGTGTGCCCGACCATGTCGGGGATGACCGTCGAACGACGGGACCAGGTCTTCACGACCCGCTTCTCGTTCTTGTTGTTGAGATCGTCGACCTTCTTCAGAAGATGTTCATCGACGAAGGCGCCCTTCTTGAGGCTGCGAGGCATGATGTCTCCGGCGCGCTAGCGACGCGCGCCGCGAGTGCGGCGGCGGCGAATGATGAGCTGATCGGACGGGCGGTGGCGACGGCGGGTGCGACCCTCTTTCTTGCCCCAGGGCGAGGTCGGGTGCCGTCCGCCCGAGGTCTTGCCCTCGCCTCCGCCGAGTGGGTGGTCGACTGGGTTCATGGCGACGCCCCGGGTCTGGGGGCGAACACCTTTCCAGCGGTTGCGGCCGGCCTTTCCGACCGAGATGAGCTCGGCCTCGGCGTTGCCGACCTCGCCGAGGGTGGCGCGGCAGTCGATGGCGACGCGGCGCATCTCGGTCGAGGGCAGCCGCAGCGTCGCGAAGGCACCCTCCTTGGCGACGAGCTGCACGCTCATGCCGGCCCCGCGAGCGAGCTTGCCGCCGCCGCCAGGGCGCAGCTCGACGTTGTGCACGACCGAACCGACCGGGATGTAGCGCAGCGGCAGTGCGTTGCCGGGCCGGATGTCGGCTCCTTGGCCGGACTGGAGCATGTCGCCGACAGCGACTCGCGCCGGCGCGAGGATGTAGCGCTTCTCGCCGTCGAGGTAGTGCAGCAGGGCGATGCGGGCGTTGCGGTTCGGGTCGTACTCGATGGCCGCCACCTTGGCGGGGACGCCGTCCTTGTCGCGACGAAAGTCGATCACCCTGTAGAGCTGCTTGTGACCGCCGCCCCGATGACGAGCCGTCTTGCGGCCGTAGCTGTTGCGGCCGCCCGTGCCGGCCTTCGGGACCACGAGGGTCCGCTCCCGGCGGCCCTTTGTGATCTCGGAGAAGTCCGACGCCGACTGGAACCGGCGTCCCGGGCTGGTGGGCTTGCGCTTGCGAAGTGCCATCTCGTTCCCCTCAGCCCTCGAACAGCTCAATACGGTCGTCGCCGACGAGGCGCACGATCGCCCGCTTGGTGTCAGGACGCTGGCCGAAGGACTGCAGCTTCCGCTGCCGCTTGCGCTTGCCTTTCCGGTTCAGCGTGTTCACGCTGGCGACGCGCACCCCGAAAGAGGACTGCACGGCGTCTCGGATCTCGATCTTGTTGGCGCGGTTGTCGACGACAAAGACGTAGGTGCCCTCGTCCATCAAGGCGTAGGACTTCTCCGAGACGACGGGGCGAAGGAGGATGGACTTCTCGCTCATTCCTCCACCTCGTCCTTGTCGTCGTCATCGGCATCCGCCTCGTCAGCAGGCTCCTCGACGGCTTCGCTCCCCTCGGCTTGATCGAGGGACTCGTCGGCGACGGGCGTGACATCCTCCTCGGCGCTCGAGTCGTCGCCGACGGAGGTATCTCCGCCGGAGGCGGCAGGAGCGCCGGCAGCAGCCGGCTTCTTGCGGGCCGTCTTCGCCTTCGGCGCCGAGCCCTCGACGACCCTGACCCCTCCGGGCACTGTGGCCGTCGTGAAGACGATCCAGTCGTTCGCGAGCACTTCGTAGGCGCTCAGTTGGGCCGCCTCGACGAGGTGGACGTAGGGGAGGTTGCCGAAGGAGCGCTCGGCGACAGCGTCGTCGGAGGAGAGCACGACGAGGATGCGACCCTCCAGCTCGAGGGCGCGCAGGGCCTTCATGGCATCCTTCGTCTTCGGCACCTCGAACGGCCAGGCGTCCACGAGGCGCACCTTGCCCTCGTTGAGCCGGTCGGACAGTGCCGAGCAGAGCGCCAGGCGAATCATCTTGCGGGGGGTGCGCTGCGCGTAGCTGCGGGGTTTCGGGCCGAGCGCCACCCCGCCACCGGAGAAGTGCGGGGCCCGGATGCTGCCCTGGCGAGCACGGCCTGTGCCCTTTTGCCGGTACGGCTTCGCCCCACCGCCCGCCACCTCGGCGCGGGTCTTGGTCGAGTGTGTCCCGGACCGGCGCGCCGCCAGCTGGGCAGTGACGACTTGGTGCATGAGGGGCACGTTCGGCACGACGCCGAAGATCGTGGCGTCGAGCTCGACGGTGTCGATGACGTCGCCTTCGCCGTTGTGGCGCTCGAGGCTCACCGTCGAGGTGCGCTCCTCGGTGATCGTCCCGCTCGCCATCACCTGGCCGCCTTCACGGCGTCTCGGATGAGAACCATCCCGCCCCGCGGACCGGGCACGGCGCCTTTCACGAGGATGAGCTCCCGCTCCGGGTCGGCCGCCACGACTTCGAGGTTGAGCGTCGTCACGCGGGTCGCTCCCATGCGCCCGGCCATACGCGTGCCCCTGAAGACACGAGCCGGCGTGGCGCAGCCGCCGATGGAGCCAGGGGCACGGTGCTTCTTGTGGTTGCCGTGGGCGCCGCCTTGGCCCTTGAAGTTGTGACGCTTCATCCCACCGGCGAAGCCCTTGCCCTTCGACACCGCCGTGACGTCGATCTTGTCGCCGGCCGAGAGGATGCCGGCATCGATCTCCTGACCGACCTCATACCCGCTCGTGTCCTCCAGCCTCAGCTCCACGAGACGCTTGCCCGGCTCGACGCCGGCGCGCGTGAAGACGCCCGTCTCCGGCTTGTTGATCAGGCTCGGGCGCCTCTGGCCGTAGGTCACCTGGAGGGCGGAGTAGCCGGCTGCCTCCGGCGTCTTCACGGCGACGACACGGACGGGCGCGACTTTGACGACGGTCACGGGCACGACGCGCTGCTCCTCGTCCCAGACCTGGGTCATGCCGACTTTCTCGCCGACGATCGCCTTCGTGGCCATCTCGTGTGCCATCCCTTGTAGGTATCTCGTGCCGGGCGTGACGGAGCCCGGGAAGGCACGCGGTGGCCCGGTGCCGTGACCGGTCCCTTCGCGCACGTCCCGGGCGCTGCTCGGCCCATATCGTGCAGACGCTCCGCCCGGGAGCCCCGGGGCGGAGCGATCTTTCGCTTGCCGGGAGGTCCCCCGTGACGGGGCGCTCTCGGACGTCAGAACTATTGGAAACTTATGGGCGCGGGGCCCAACCTCGAGAGACTATAGCAGGACCACTGAACAGGCGAATCGGTCCTGTCGGGTGGTCCCGTCCCTCGTCGTGCCCTCACACCGTCCGGCGGGACATCTCTTACGCTGCGGGGGCGAGCACCGAGTCGGCGAGGGGCAGTCGAGTGGCGCAGCCGAGTGGAGCGCTATGCCGTGATCTTGATCTCGATGTCCACACCCGCGGGCAGATCGAGGCGCTGGAGCGAGTCGACGGTCTTCGGCGTGTGCTCGACGATGTCGACGAGACGCTTGTGGATGCGCATCTCGAAGTGCTCCCGGCTGTCTTTGTGCTTGTGGGGTGAGCGGATCACCGTGTAGCGGTGCTTCTCGGTCGGCAGGGGCACCGGGCCGCGCACCTTCGCCTGCGTCCGGAGGACGGTGTCGACGATCTTCTTCGTCGACTGGTCGATGATCTCGTGGTCATAGGCCTTGAGCCGGATCCGGATCCGTTGGCGAGGGTTCTCGGCCATGTGGGCGCCCGCTCCCCGGCTACTTGAGGATCTTCGTGACCCGGCCGGCGCCGACGGTGCGGCCGCCCTCCCGGATGGCAAAGCGCAGGCCCTCGTCCATGGCGATCGGCTTTCCGAGCTCGACGACCATGGGGGTGTTGTCACCCGGCATGACCATCTCGGTGCCCTCGGGAAGGGCGATCGTCCCCGTCACGTCCGTCGTGCGGAAGTAGAACTGCGGACGGTAGTTGGAGAAGAAGGGCTTGTGGCGTCCACCTTCCTCCTTCGTGAGGACGTAGACGTTCGCCTCGAACTTCGTGTGCGGGGTGATGCTGCCGGGCTTGCAGAGGACCTGGCCGCGCTCCACCTCCTCCTTCTTGATGCCGCGGAGGAGGGCGCCGATGTTGTCGCCCGCCTGACCCTGGTCGAGCAGCTTGTGGAACATCTCCACACCCGTGCAGACGGTCTTCTGGGTCGGGCGCAGCCCGACGATCTCGACCTCGTCGCCGACTTTGACGACGCCCTGCTCGATGCGGCCCGTCACGACGGTGCCACGGCCCGAGATGGTCATGACATCCTCGACCGACATGAGGAACGGCTTGTCGATCTCCCGCACCGGCTCGGGGATGTAGTCGTCGACGGCGGCCATGAGCTGCATGATCCCCTCGGCGGCCTCGGCGTCGCCTTGCAGGGCCTTGAGAGCGCTGACGCGTACGACCGGGGTGTCGTCACCGGGGAACTCGTACTCGTTCAGCAGCTCGCGCACCTCGAGCTCGACGAGCTCGAGGAGCTCCTCGTCGTCGACCATGTCAGCCTTGTTGAGGGCGACCACGATCGAGGGCACGCCGACCTGGCGCGCGAGCAGGACGTGCTCACGCGTCTGCGGCATGGGGCCGTCCGCTGCCGAGACCACGAGGATGGCGCCGTCGACCTGGGCGGCGCCCGTGATCATGTTCTTGATGTAGTCCGCGTGGCCGGGCATGTCGACGTGGGCGTAGTGGCGCTTGTCCGTCTCGTACTCGACGTGCGCGATGGCGATGGTGATCCCGCGAGCCTTCTCCTCGGGCGCCTTGTCGATCTCGTCGAAGGCTGTGAAGGCGACGTTCGGGTTGTGCTCGTGGAGCACTTTTGTGATCGCGGCCGTCAGCGTGGTCTTGCCGTGGTCGATGTGCCCCATCGTGCCGACGTTGACATGCGGCTTTGTCCGCTCGAACTTCTTTTTGGCCATTGGTGCCGACCGCTCCGTTTGCTCCTGGCAGCGCCCGGTGGCGCTGCGTCTTCATTGACTGCTGTGATGGACTGAATCGTTTTCGTGGGCCCCCGTGCGGGTGATCCCGCCGGCGGCCCGGCTCGTCACGCCGGATCGGGCCGCTGGACCCTCACCGGCGTTGCAACTCGCTCCCGGTGACTCACTCGCCGGTGACACGGGCGACGATCTCCCGCGACACCGACTCCGGGACCTCCTGGTAGGAGTCGAACTGCATGGTGTACGTGGCTCGACCCTGAGTGCGCGAACGCAGGTCGGTAGCGTAGCCGAACATATCGGAAAGCGGGACCTGCGCCCGCACCACGTGGCTGGCGCCTCGCTGCTCCATCCCTTCGACCCGACCCCTGCGCGCCGACAGGTCGCCGATGACGTCGCCGAGGTAGTCCTCCGGCGTGACGACTTCGACCTCCATGATCGGCTCGAGCAAGACGGGGCGGGCGGCCCGGCACGCCTTCTTGAAGGCCATGGAGCCGGCGATCTTGAAGGCCATCTCCGAGGAGTCGACGTCGTGATAGGAGCCATGCACGAGGACGACACGGACATCGACAACGGGGAAGCCGGCGAGCACACCCGAGTTCATGGCCTCTTGGATGCCGGAGTCGACGGCGCCGATGTACTCCTTCGGGATCACCCCGCCGACGATCTTGTCGACGAACTCGAAACCACTTCCCGGGCCCGTCGGCTCGAGGTCGATGACGACGTGGCCGTACTGGCCGCGACCGCCGGTTTGGCGCACGTAGCGCTCTTCGATCTTGGAGACGGCATCGCGCACGGTCTCGCGGTAGGCGACCTGCGGTTTACCGACATGGGCGTCGACCTTGAACTCTCGCAGCATGCGGTCGACGAGCACCTCGAGATGGAGCTCGCCCATGCCCGAGATCACCGTCTGGCCGGTCTCGTGGTCCGAGCGGACGCGGAAGGTCGGGTCCTCCTCGGACAGGGCGAAGAGGGCCTTGCCGAGCTTGTCCTGGTCGGCCTTCGTCTTCGGTTCGACGGCGACGTGGATGACCGGCTCGGGAAACTCGAGCGTCTCGAGCAGGATCGGATGGGTAGGGTCACAAAGCGTGTCGCCCGTCGAGGTCGACTTGAGCCCCACGACGGCGACGATGTCGCCGGTGTAGATGGCGTCCTTGTCCTCCCGGTGGTTGGCATGCATTTGGAGGATGCGGCCGATCCGCTCCTTGCGGTCCTTCGTCGTGTTGAGGACCGTCGTCCCCTTCTCGAGGGTGCCCGAGTAGACGCGCAGGTAGGTGAGCTTGCCCACGAAGGGGTCGCTCATGATCTTGAAGGCGAGAGCCGAAAACGGCTCGTCATCGCGAGCCTCCCGCACGATCGGCTCCTTCGTCCTCATGTCGGTACCGACCGTCGAGGGCACGTCGACGGGACTCGGGAGGAAGTCGACGACGGCGTCCAGCATGGGCTGGACACCCTTGTTCTTGAACGCCGAGCCGCACAGGACAGGGACAACGTGGCTGCCGATCGTCGCCCTCCGCAGGGCGGCCGTCAGGTCGTCAGCGGTGATCTCCTCCTCGGCGACATAGCGCTCCATGATGTTGTCGTCGAAGTTCGAGAGCACGTCCACGAGATTGTGGCGGGCGGTCTCGGCCGCGTCCACGAGGTTGGCGGGGATCTCCTCCTCCGACCACTTCTCGCCCATGCCCTCCTCCCACAGCAGAGCCTTCATGGTCGGAAGGTCGATCACGCCGCGGAAGCTCGCCTCGGAACCGACGGGCAGCTGGACGACGGCCGGGAGGGCCTCCAGCCGGTCGCGGATCATCTCCACCGAGCGCGCGAAGTCTGCCCCCACCCGGTCCATCTTGTTGATGAAGCAGATTCGCGGGACGCCGTACTTGTTCGCCTGCCGCCAGACGGTCTCGGTCTGCGGCTCGACGCCGGCAACGGCGTCGAAGACGGCGACCGCCCCGTCGAGCACACGCAGCGAGCGCTCCACCTCGACCGTGAAGTCGACGTGGCCGGGTGTGTCGATGATGTTGATCCAGGTGTTCCTCCAGCGGCACGTGGTGGCGGCAGAGGTGATGGTGATGCCGCGCTCTTGCTCCTGGACCATCCAGTCCATCGTGGCGCCGCCCTCGTGCACCTCGCCCATCTTGTAGTTGCGCCCCGTGTAGTAGAGGATGCGCTCGGTCGTGGTCGTCTTGCCGGCGTCGATGTGAGCCATGATCCCGATGTTCCGGGTTCTGGCGAGTGGGAATTCGCGGATTGCGATGGCCATGGTGTTCGTGTCTTCTTCTTGCGTCAGTCGGCGTCAGGTTCGGATGTTGCGAGCGCCGGAGTCGTACGGAGCGGCCGGGGGCGGTGCACGGCGGCCGGTCGTGTGGTAGCTGGACGACGACCAACGGCAGGAGCTGTCAGGATCGGCTCCCGCGCCGCCGGCTGTTTGCCAGCACCCGCGACTACCAGCGGTAGTGGGCGAATGCCTTGTTTGATTCCGCCATCTTGTGCATGTCCTCCCGGCGCTTGACGGCGGCGCCGATGCCGTTGGAGGCGTCGAGGATCTCGTTGGCGAGCTTGAGTGCCATCGTGCGCTCGCGCCGCTGCCGGGCGAAGTTCGTGAGCCACCGGATGGACAAGGTCGTCGCCCGGCGGGGGCGGACCTCGACGGGCACCTGGTAGGTGGCCCCGCCGACTCGGCGGCTCTTCACCTCGAGCTCGGGTCTCGTGTTGTCGAGGGCCCTCTTCAGGGTCTGGATCGGGTCAGCCCCGGTCTTGTCCTTCACGACGTCGAGGGCGTCGTAGACGATGCGCTCGGCGAGCGACCGCTTGCCTCGCGAGAGGATGCGGTTGACGAGCTGGGTGACGAGAACCGACCGGTACACAGGGTCCGGTACCAGCTCGCGGCGCTGCGGGGGGCCGTTGCGGGGCAACTCAGGACTCCTTCTTCGTGCCGTACCGGCTACGCGCCTGGGCGCGGTCACGAACTCCGGAGGTGTCGAGCGTGCCGCGGACGATCTTGTAGCGGACGCCCGGCAGATCCTTCACCCGGCCGCCACGCACGAGCACGATGGAGTGCTCCTGCAGGTTGTGACCCACTCCGGGGATGAACGCCGTCACCTCGACGCCGCTCGTGAGCCGGACGCGGGCAACCTTGCGAAGCGCCGAGTTCGGCTTCTTCGGGGTGGTCGTGTAGACGCGCGTGCAGACCCCCCGGCGCTGGGGGGCGCCTTTGAGTGCGGGTGTCTTCGTCTTCGTCCTCGGGGTCTCCCGGCCTTTGCGGACGAGCTGGGCGATTGTGGGCACGCGAATCCTCTTGAAGTTTGTTCGCCGTAAGGTTGCCGAGGCGCGAAATACCTGCCCGCCCGGGCAATGCAACTATACCACCGCGGGTTCGCCCACCCGCCCACCGTGGCGCCTACGGCATCTGGAGCGACAGCCGGTGTGAGCCGAACGGACGGATCGGGTACGCCCGGCCCACACCGACGTTTCAGGAGTGATCGGGATGACGCCTGCGGGTGCGATCACTCGGTGCGAATCTTGATCTCCCCCATCATCCCGACCACGCGGATGTGCAGGCGGGGGACGCCGGGACGGGGACGGATCTCGGCCACGTCGACACGTTTCTCTCCCATGAACACAAAACCAGTGACCTCGACCTCCACGCCCGCCGGCACGATGACCTGCTGCTCGCCCATCATCAGGTACAGGTGCAGCTCGATCTTGTCGCTGTCGATGAGCGAGTTGCGCAGGTCCAGCTTCGATTCCCCCATGACCGTCACGACCACCGTGTGCTCCGGCAGGCGGGAAACGCCCCTCTTCAGCTCGCCCATGACGGTAACAAGCCATTTCTTCTTCGCCTTGACGGGGGCTTCGGCCGGAGCGGGAAAGGCGATCGTCGACGTCGCCGGGGCCGTCGCGGTGGTGGCGGAGGGCAGGTCGATCGTGAGCGGCTCGAGGTCGG
The DNA here is from genome assembly GCA_035623975.1 of Acidimicrobiales bacterium. GTDB lineage: Bacteria > Actinomycetota > Acidimicrobiia > Acidimicrobiales > Bog-793 > JAKACA01. Next base: position 9,023 of record DASPSK010000127.1, read on the forward strand.
CTCGCGTCACGGCGGAATAGGCGGCGCTCACGCGCCCGCCCATCTCCTCGAGAGTGAGGCGGCCCTCGGCACAGGCGGCCGACAGGAGGCTCACCACCTGCTCGCGTTCTGCGTCCGAGACCCGAAGAAGCCGCTGGTCTCCGCCGGCCGGGCCCGTCGAGGCGGGCATCGGAGCCGGAGCCGGCCTCCGTACGAGGTCACCCCCGAAGCTCTCAGTCACTGACGCCAACGCTAGAGCATCCAAGCCAGGCTGGAAGCGGCCGCCGATCGACCGGAGTCCGGGCGGCGACCAGGCAGCCTTGGACGGTCGCGTCCCGCACCTAGATCGGCCTGTTCCGGCCCTCGGCCGTCGTTCCGCGCGCCCAGCGCGAGCGCATTCGACCTGCACGGTCGCGCCCGGCACTCAGATCGGCCTGTTCCGGCCCCCGGCCGTCGTTCCGCGCGCCCAGCGCGAGCGCATTCGGCCTGCACGGTCGCGCCCGGCATTCAGATCGGGCGGCCGAGCCGGCAGGGTCCGTTCCGCGCGCCCAGCGCGACCGCGCATGCCTCCCAACTGGCCGGCTGTCACGACCGGGTCAGGCCGATCCCTCCTCGGGCTCCTCGAAGTCGCTCGCAGGCGTGGCATACGGGTCGGGCACGTCCTCGCCCACATCGAAGCTGGCGAGCGAACCCGGCGCCTCAGACTCTGCCTCGTAGCCCGCTCCGTATCCGGTCGTGTCGTAGGCGTCTCCGACCTCGTCCTCGCCGAGCGACGAGCGGCCGACGTCCCGTAGCCACGCGGCCAGGTCGTGGGGCGTTCCCTCGAGACCTTCGCCGGCCGTGTCGAGATCCGAGGACCAGAACGACATCCGCTGCGCGTCCGGCGTTTCGACCTCGACCGAGCGGTAGCGCAACATGCCCGTGCCGGCCGGGATGAGCTTGCCGATGATGATGTTCTCCTTCAGCCCGAAGAGCTGGTCGGAACGTCCATCGATGGCGGCCTCGGTGAGCACCCGCGTGGTCTCCTGGAACGAGGCAGCCGACAGCCACGAGTCTGTGGCGAGTGATGCCTTCGTGATGCCCATGAGCTCCGGGCGACCCTCGGCGGGGCGCTTCGACGCCTGCACGAGTTCGCGGTTCACAGCCGCGTAGCGCTGTGAGTCGACCCGCTCGCCCGGCAGGAAGGGTGCATCGCCGGGCTCGGCCACGAGGACACGGCGCAGCATCTGGCGAACGATGAGCTCGATGTGCTTGTCGTGGATCGCCACACCCTGGTCGCGGTACACCTTCTGCACCTCTTCGACGAGGTACTGCTGGGTCTCGCGGATGCCCTTGATCTCGAGGAGCTCCTTCGGGTCCTTCGGCCCCTCGACGAGGGCGTCCCCGGGATGGACCTCCTGACCGTCGGTGACCTCGAGGTGAGCACGAGCCGACAGCGTGACGACCTGCTCCTCACCGTTCTCGGCGACGACGGTGACCCGCCGCCCGGTCTCGTCCTCGTCGACCCTGACCACGCCGGGCTCCCGGACGAGGACGGCGGCACCCTTTGGGGTACGGGCCTCGAACAGCTCCACGACACGTGGGAGTCCGTGGGTGATGTCCTCGCCGACGACTCCACCGGTGTGGAACGTCCGCATCGTGAGCTGCGTACCCGGCTCCCCGATCGACTGGGCGGCGATGACACCGACCGCCTCGCCCAACTCGATCTCCCTTCCGGTCGCGAGCGACTGGCCGTAGCAGAGAGCGCAGACACCCTGGGGCGCCTCACAGGTGAGCACTGAGCGAACCCGTACCCGCTGGACGGCCGGATCGGCTGCCAGCTGGGTCAGCTCGAGGTCGCGCACCGTCGTGCCGACCTCGAGCGTGCGGCCGTCGGACAGCGTCACCGGCTCGACAAGGACGCGCCCGAAGAGCCGCGTCTCGAGGTAGCTCCGCTTGCCCGCCTGGTCCGGGACGACGTCCTCGATCCAGATGCCACGGGCGCTGCCACAGTCCTCGATGCGGACGATGAGCTCCTGGGCGACGTCGACCAGGCGTCGGGTGAGGTAGCCGGAGTCGGCGGTGCGAAGCGCCGTGTCCGCCAGTCCCTTGCGGGCACCGTGGGTCGAGATGAAGTACTCGAGAACCGACAGGCCCTCGCGGAACGACGATTTGATCGGCCTCGGGATCATCTCGCCGCGGGGGTTGGACACGAGTCCCTTCATGCCGGCGATCTGCCGCACCTGCTGCGGGTTCCCACGAGCGCCCGAGTCCACCATCATGTCGAGGGGGTTGAAGGCGATCGTGGCGAGCGTGCGCTCCATGGCGCGACCCACCTCGGAGTTGGCCGACGTCCAGATCTCGATCTCCTTCTGGCGCCGCTCGTCGTCGGTGATGATGCCGCGCTTGAACTGGGTTTCGGCCTTCTCGGCCTCCTTCTCGTACCGGTCGAGGATCACCTGCTTGTCCGGCGGGGTCTTGACGTCGTCGATGGAGATCGTCAGGCCGGACCGCGTGGCGAATTTGAACCCGAGGTCCTTGATGCGGTCGAGGCTCTCGGCCACTGCCGACTTCGTGTAGTGGGCCGCGATCTGCTCGACGATCGAGGAGATGGGCGTAGCCCGCCGTCCCACGACGTCGTTCACGTACCCGAAACCGGGCGGCAGCGCGCTGTTGAAGAACATCCGGCCAGGAGTCGTCTCGATCTCGGTGCGCTCGTCGTCGGGCGCCTCCCCGCCATCCGCACCGGCGTCGCCGTGGCGGTCACCGCGCATCGGGAAGCAGAACCCGTCAGCCCCGCGGCGCAGCTTGATGGGCGCGTGCAGGTTGACTTCGCCGTTCTCGTAGGCCTGCTCCACCTCGTAAAGGTTGCGGAACACGAGACCTGCGCCCTTGGCCTCCGGCTCGATGAGGGTGAGGTAGTAAGCCCCGAAGACCATGTCCTGGGAGGGCACCGTGACCGGGCGGCCCGTGGCGGGCGAGAGGATGTTGTTCGCCGAGAGCATCAAGATGCGCGCCTCGGCCTGGGCCTCCGCCGACAACGGCAGGTGCACGGCCATCTGGTCGCCGTCGAAGTCGGCGTTGAAGGCGGCGCACACAAGGGGGTGGATCTGGATGGCCTTGCCTTCGACGAGGATGGGCTCGAAAGCCTGGATGCCGAGGCGGTGCAGCGTGGGGGCCCGGTTGAGGAACACGGGGTGCTCTTTGATGACCTCGTCGAGCACGTCCCAGACCTGCGTGCGCCGGCGCTCCACCATCCGCTTGGCGGACTTGATGTTCTGGGCGATCTCGGTGTCCACGAGGCGCTTCATCACGAACGGCTTGAAGAGCTCGAGCGCCATGAGCTTGGGCAGCCCGCACTGGTGCAGCTTCAGCGTCGGGCCGACGACGATGACCGAGCGGCCCGAGTAGTCGACCCGCTTGCCGAGCAGGTTCTGACGGAAGCGCCCCTGCTTGCCCTTCAGCATGTCCGAGAGGCTCTTGAGCGGGCGGTTGCCCGGACCTGTGACGGGGCGTCCGCGGCGGCCGTTGTCGAAGAGGGCGTCGACGGCCTCCTGCAGCATGCGCTTCTCGTTGTTGATGATGATCTCGGGGGCGCCGAGATCGAGGAGCCGCTTCAAGCGGTTGTTGCGGTTGATCACGCGGCGGTAGAGGTCGTTCAGGTCGCTCGTGGCAAAACGCCCCCCGTCGAGCTGCACCATCGGGCGCAGGTCCGGCGGGATCACCGGGACGGCCCCGAGGATCATGGCGCGGGGGTCGTTCGCCCGGCGGCCGTTGTCGTCGCGGCGGTTGAAGGCCGAGACGATCTTCAGGCGCTTGATCGCCTTCTGCTTGCGCTGAGCCGAGAGCGGCCGGCGGCCGTCGACGGGGTCGATCGCCTCGCGCAGCTTCAGCTCCTCCTCGTCGAGGTCGAGGCGATCGATGAGCTGGGAGATCGCCTCCGCCCCCATGCCGCCCTCGAAGTAGGCCGAGTAGCGGCTCTTCAGCTCGCGCCAGACGAGCTCGTCCTCGATGATCTTGCGGGCATGCAGGTCGCCGAGCTCGGTGAAGGCCTTGCGCGCCATCGCCACGTCCTGGTCGGCGCGCTCGCGCACTCCGGTGATCTCCTTTTCGACGGAACGCTGGCGGGCGCGCAGCTCCGACTCCTTGGCGCCCCCCGCCTCGAGCTCCGCCAGCTCCTTCTCGAGCTCGGAGAGCCGGCGCTCGGCCTCGAGGTCGCGGGCGCGCTCGATCTCGGTGATCTCGCTCTGCAGCTCAGCCTCGAGGCTCGGAAGATCGGCGTGCCGTTTCTCCTCGTCGACCTTGGTCACGAGATAGGCGGCGAAGTAGATGACTTTCTCGAGCTGCTTGGCCTTCAGCTCCTCACGCGCCTCCGTCCCCATGAGCAGGTAGGCGAGCCACGACCTGGTGCCCCGCAGGTACCAGATGTGCACGACGGGGGCGGCCAGCTCGATGTGGCCCATGCGCTCACGCCGGACCTTCGAGCGCGTCACCTCGACGCCGCACCGCTCGCAGATGATGCCGCGGAAGCGCACCCGCTTGTACTTGCCGCAGTAGCACTCCCAGTCCTTCGTCGGACCGAAGATCTTCTCGCAGAAGAGCCCGTCCTTCTCGGGACGGAGCGTGCGGTAGTTGATCGTCTCCGGCTTGCGCACCTCGCCGTGCGACCAGTTGCGGATGTCGTCTGCCGTTGCCAGCCCGATTCGGAGCTGATCGAAGTCGTTGACGTCGAGCACCTTAGAAACCCCTCTCCGCTGCCCTGCGAGCATCCTCCTCATCGGAGCCCCGCTCGGGGCGGCTGATGTCGATCCCGAGCTCCTCGGCCGTGCGGTACACGTCCTCGTCGAGCTCGCGCATCTCTATCTGCTCGCCTGAGGTCGAGAGCACCTCGACGTCCAGGCAGAGTGACTGCATCTCCTTGATGAGCACCTTGAAGCTCTCCGGGATGCCTGGTTCGGGGATGTTCTCCCCCTTGACGATCGCCTCGTAGACCTTCACGCGTCCCAAGACGTCGTCGGACTTGATGGTGAGCAGCTCCTGCAGCGCGTAGGCGGCCCCGTAGGCCTCGAGTGCCCACACCTCCATCTCGCCGAAGCGCTGGCCACCGAACTGCGCCTTCCCACCGAGCGGCTGCTGGGTGATCATCGAGTACGGGCCGGTGGAGCGAGCGTGAATCTTGTCGTCGACGAGGTGGGCGAGCTTCAAGATGTACACGTAGCCGACCATGACCGGGTTGTCGAACGGCTCGCCGGTGCGGCCGTTGTACAGCGTCGCCTTCCCGTCGGGACCGATCTGGCGGTCGCTGCCGTCGACGGCGTCGGAGTCGAGTGTCTCGAAGAGGTGCTTGATGGTCGGCTTCTCGCCCGCCTCCGCCTGCTCGTCCCAGTGGGCACCGTCGAACACGGGCGTCGAGATCCACACCGTCGGATCCGTCGTCGGACGGGTCTTGGACTCGGTGCCCCGGACCGGCACCTCGAGGGCCCGGCCCTGAGAGCCCCGCAAGCCTTCCCAGCCCCAACGGGCGGCATAGCCGAGGTGAGCCTCGAGCACCTGGCCGACGTTCATCCGGCTCGGCACACCGAGCGGGTTCAGGATGATGTCGATCGGGGTGCCGTCGGCGAGATGCGGCATGTCCTCGAGCGGGAGGATCTTCGAGATGACGCCCTTGTTGCCGTGGCGGCCTGCGAGCTTGTCCCCTTCGGAGATCTTGCGCTTCTGGGCGACATAGACCCGGACGAGCTGGTTGACGCCCGGCGGCAGCTCATGGGAATCGTCCCGCGAGAACACGCGCACGTCGATGACCTTGCCGTACTCGCCGTGAGGAACCTTGAGGCTGGTGTCGCGGACGTCGCGGGCCTTCTCACCGAAGATCGCCCGCAGCAGCCGCTCCTCCGGCGTCAGCTCCGTCTCGCCCTTCGGCGTGACTTTGCCGACGAGGATGTCGCCGGGCCCGACCTCGGCGCCGATGCGGATGATGCCGCGCTCGTCGAGGTCGGCGAGGATGTCGTCGGAAAGGTTGGGGATGTCCCGGGTGATCTCCTCGGCGCCGAGCTTGGTGTCCCGGGCATCGACCTCGTGCTCCTCGATGTGGATCGAGGTGAGCACGTCGTCGCGCACGACCCGCTCGGACAGGATGATGGCGTCCTCGTAGTTGTAGCCCTCCCAGGGCATGAAGGCCACGAGGAGGTTCTTGCCGAGCGCCAGCTCACCGTTGTGCGTGGACGGACCGTCGGCGAGCAGGTCCCCGAGCTCGACGTCCTCACCCTCGGACACGAGCGCCTTCTGGTTGATGCAGGTGTTCTGGTTGGAGCGACGGAACTTGAACAGCGGGTAGACGCGGCGCCCGAGCTCGGATCCGAACCGGCTCTTCTCACCCGGCTTGTACTCGACGGTGATGTGACCGCCGGCCACCTCGGTCACCTTCCCGGCGCCCTCGGCGAGGATGACCTCGCCGGCGTCGCGGGCGGCGCGAGCCTCGATGCCCGTACCGATGTACGGGGCCTCGGGCACGAGCAGCGGGACAGCCTGCTTCTGCATGTTGGCACCCATGAGGGCACGGTTGGCGTCGTCGTGCTCGACGAAGGGGATGAGCGCCGTCGACACAGAGAGGATCTGCTTCGGGGAGACGTCCATCAAGCCGACATCGGCGGGCGGCACGTAGTCGACCTCGCTCGTGGTGCCGTAGGAGGTCGACGTCGCCCCGACGCGCACCCCGGCGCCTTGCGGGCCGCGGCGAACGAGGACGCGGTCCTCGGTGAAGCGGCCGGCGGCGTCGAGGAGGGCGGAGGCCTGGGCGATGACGTACTCCTCTTCCTCGTCGGCGGCGAGGTAGACGATGTCGTCGGTGACGCGGCCGTCGACCACCTTGCGGTAGGGCGTCTCGATGAAGCCGTGCTCGTTGACGCGGGCGTAGGTGGCGAGGTGCCCGATGAGCCCGATGTTGGGGCCTTCGGGCGTTTCGATCGGGCACATGCGGCCGTAGTGCGAGGTGTGCACGTCCCGCACCTCGAAACCCGCCCGCTCCCGCGAGAGGCCGCCAGGCCCGAGGGCGGACAGACGGCGCTTGTGGGCGAGGCCCGACAACGGGTTGTGCTGGTCCATGAACTGGCTCAGCTGGCTCGTGCCGAAGAACTCCTTGATGGCGGCGACGACCGGACGGATGTTGATGAGCGTCTGAGGCGTGATCGCCTCGACGTCCTGGGTCGTCATGCGCTCGCGCACGACCCGCTCCATCCGGGACAAGCCGATGCGGACCTGGTTCTGGATCAGCTCGCCCACCGAGCGGATGCGACGGTTGGCGAAGTGGTCCTGGTCGTCGAGGCGGTAGCCAGGCTCGCCGTTGGCGAGATGCAGCATGTAGGTGGCGGCGGCCAGCACCTCGCTCGGGCTGAGGACGCCCTGATCGGGCGCCGGGCGCTCGAGGTCGTGGTCGAGCAGCTCGGAGATCCGCTCGATCTCGGGGCCGAGCTTGCGGTTGAGCTTGTAACGACCGACGCGGGTGAGGTCGTAGCGGCGCGGGTTGAAGAAGGCGTTCTCGAAGTACACGCGGGCGGCCTCGAGCGAGAGCGGCTCGCCTGGACGGGCGCGCTTGTAGATCTCGAGGAGGGCTTCCTCACGGGTGGGGACGAGCTCGCGCTCCTTCTCCCACTGCCCCTCGAGGAAGTCGAAGTGGCGGACAAACTTGTTGAGAAACCCCTCGTCCTCGTAGCCGAGCGCGCGGAGCACGACGAACAGGCTGAGGCGGCGCTTGCGGGCGACGCGGGCGCCGGCGGTGACGTCCCGGTTCGGCTTCGCCTCGACGTCGAACTCGATCCACTCACCCCGGTAGGGGTGGATCGTGCCGGTGACGATGGTCTTCTGGTCGCGGCCGGGCTGGAAGATGACCCCGGGCGAGCGCACGAGCTGGCTCACGACGACCCGCTCGGTGCCGTTGATGATGAACGTGCCGCGGTCGGTCATCATCGGGAAGTCCCCCATGAAGACCGTCTGCTCCTTGATCTCGCCGGTGGAGGCGTTCATGAAGCGGGCTCGCACGAAGATCGGCCCGGCGTAGGTGATGTCCTTCGCCTTGCACTCGTCGATCGTGAATTTGGGTGGCGGGCGAAGATCGGCGTCGCTCGGGTCGAATTCGAGCTCGAGACGGAGCTGATCGGTGAAGTCCGCGATCGGGCTGATGTCCGCGAAGGTCTCGGCGAGACCCCTGTCGAGGAACCACTGGAACGAGTCGCGCTGTACGGAGATCAGATCTGGAAGGGGCAGGACCTCGTCCAACTTTGCGAACGAAAAACGGTCCGGCGTGCGGGAACGAGACGACAAGGCGCTACTCCTCGCGAGAACGTGACGGCCGGGAACTCGGGACGGTCCGTGTCCGGGCGCGCGTCAAGGCAAGCAGTAGGTTGCGAGCAGGCGCGGTGAGGGCACGGCAACAGGACATCATACTCGCGCGGAGACGCGCGAGCAACACCCGGGCGGCACTGCCCGGAGCAGGGTACGGGACGCACGGCCCGGCGTCAAGGCAATTCTCCCTCGAGCTTCCGGGCGGCGCGAGCCGCGCCGGGGATCACCCCGGCGCGCTCCCGACCGTCTACTTCAGCTCGACGCTGGCGCCGGCCGTCTCGAGCTGAGCCTTCGCCTTCTCGGCGTCCTCTTTCGAGACCTTCTCGAGCACCGGCTTCGGGGCACCGTCGACCAGGTCCTTCGCCTCCTTGAGGCCGAGGTTCGTGAGGGCACGGACCTCCTTGATGACCTGGATCTTCTTGTCACCCGCGGCCGTGAGGATGACATCGAACTCGTCCTGCTCCTCCTCGACCGGGGCGGCCTCAGCGGCGCCGCCGGCCGCAGGCGCCGCCACCGCCACCGGCGCGGCGGCCGTGACGCCGAAGCGCTCCTCGAACTCCTTCAAGAGCTCGCTCAGCTCCAGCACGGTCATGTTCGAGATGCCGTCGAGGATTTCTTCCTTGGTTGCCATTGTTGCTCCCTGTCGTTCCTGCTCGTGGTGGGTTGTACGGACTTATTCGGTGACTTCGGGGGACTCTGTGTCGGTGGACTCGGTGGAGGCCGAGGCTTCGGCGGACTCGGGGGACGAAACCGCCCCCTCGCTCGCCGCAGCCTCTACGACGCCGCTCACGTCCCCCGCCTCTGGCTCAGCTGCGGTCTCTGGCGCCGCCGGGGTCTCGCCCGTCGGGGCGCTGGTGTCGTCGCCGGCGGAGGTATCTCCACCGGAGGCGGCAGCTGCGCCCTCCGCCACGGCGGGAGCTGGCGGCAGGGACTCCCCGCCCGCCACGCGCTGGTCGATGAGGGCGGAGAGACCGTAGGCGAGGCTCTGCGGCAGCGCCTTCAGCAGGCCGGCGAACTGGCGCATCGGGGCGGCGAGAGCGCCGGCGATCTGCGCGAGGAGGACCTCGCGCGACGGCAAGTCCGCCAGCGCGTTCGTCGTGCTCGCATCGAGAATGCCAGAGCCGACGAAACTGCCCTTCACCACGAGCGCCGGGTGCGTCTTGGCAAACTCCCGAAGGATCTTCGCCGCCGCCGCCACGTCCTTCTCGACGAAGGCGATGGCCGTCGGTCCCTCGAGCATCCTCGCCATGTCGGCATGCGCCGTGTCGGCGGTGGCCCGCCGGACAAGGGTGTTCTTGTAGATCTTGTACTCAGCGCCAGCACCTCGGAGCGCCCGGCGGAGGGTGGCGAGGTCGCCGACCTTGAGCCCCCGGTACTCGGTGAGGATGGCGGCGTCTGCCTGCTCGAGGTGCTCTCGGACCTCCTCGACCACGGCGACCTTCTCGGCTCTCGGCCCAGCCACCTGCGCTCCCTTCGTTCGTCTCGGTATTTGCAGCGATCGTTGTCCCCGGTCGGAGACTCGGGTACAGGGCGGCGCGGACGAGCGGAAGCCTTGGAGACTTCGCCTCGTCAGGCGGGCTTTCGCCCATTCAGCACACGCGGTGCACCGGAGGTCTTCGGCGACGGGTCAGTAGTTGTGCGGGGTGATGTTAGCGGACCTGCAAACCCGGGCTCGCGCAGCTCGGCGTCCGGAGCGGCCAGGCCGCCGGCGTTCAGGCCGAGGCGGCCAGCTCCTCGTCGGTGATGCGGGCACGCAGCGGGTCGATGTGCACGCCCGGGCCCTGCGTGGGCGAGAGCGTGATCGAGCGGACGTACCGACCCTTGGCCGCTGCCGGCTTAGCTCGGTTGAGCTCGTCGACGACGGCCCGGAAATTCGTCACGAGCTGCTCGCGGCTGAACGATGCCTTGCCGATGGGAACGTGGATGTTGCCGACCCTGTCGGTCCGGTACTCGACGCGACCCCCGCGGAACTCCGAGACGGCTCGGGCCATGTCGGTGGTGACCGTGCCGGTCTTCGGGTTCGGCATGAGGCCCCGAGGGCCGAGGAGGCGGCCGAGCCGACCGACCTGGGCCATCATCTCGGGCGTGGCGATGGCCACGTCGAAGTCGAGGAACCCTTCCTTCTCGATTCGGGCCACGAGATCGTCGGCGCCGACGACGTCGGCCCCAGCCGCCCGTGCCTCAGCGGCCGGCTCGCCGGCCGCGAAGACGGCGACCCTCTTCGTGCGGCCGGTTCCCGCCGGCAGCGCCAGCGAGCCGCGCACGATCTGATCGGCGCGACGGGGGTCGACCCCGAGGCGCACCGCCATTTCGATCGTCTCGTCGAACTTGGCGGAGGCAAGGCTCTTGACGAGGTCGATCGCCTCGATCGGCGAGTAGAGCCGGGTGCGGTCGAACCGCTTCAGCAGGTCTGTGTAGCGCTTTCCAGTCGTCACTTCGACTCCCTTTCGGTGCTCGGTCGCCTGGCCGTCAGCTGACCGAGATACCCATGGATCGGGCCGTTCCCGCGATCTGGCGCTTGGCGGCCTCGAGGTCGTTGGCGTTGAGGTCGGGCATCTTCTTCTCTGCGATCTCGGTCAGCTGCGCGTCGGTGACGGAGCCGACGATCTCCTTGCCGATCAACTTGGCGCCCTTCTCGACGCCGGCAGCCTCGCGCAGCAGAACGGTCGTCGGCGGGGTCTTGAGGATGAACGTGAAGGTCCGATCCTCGTAAATCGTGATCTCGACGGGGATGATCGTCCCGCG
>DASPSK010000128.1:0-5664 GCA_035623975.1 Acidimicrobiales bacterium
GGCGGGACCGAGGAGGGCGGGACCGAGGAGGGCGGGACCGAGGCAGGCGGGACCGAGGCAGGCGCCACGGGGGCGCCTTCGGGGCGGACGCGGGCGAGCCATCGCACCTCGAAACCCGCCGGCGGATCTGCCTCCGGCGCCGCCCACAGGAGGGCGTCGGCCGCGGCGGAGAGGTCGGTGGTCACGGCGCTGCACTCCTCGCAGCCCTCGAGGTGGGAGAGCGCGGCCGAGCGTTCTGCGCCCGTGAGCGATCCGAGAGCCAGCTCGGCCGCCACCGAGTTGAAGAACTCGCACGCGCTCGGTCGTCCCTTCTCGTGCCCCTCGCCGGGAGCCGCGCCCGGGCCGGCGTCGTCGGCGAAGCGGTCAGGGGGCGTCGTCATGAGCGGTACTCCTGGTGCGATGGGTGGGCTGCGCCGGGCGGGCACGGTTCTGTCGACTCGGCCGGCGCGCTCGGGGACCTCGGCCCTCGGGGCGGTTGCAGGGCGCCCTCGTAGTGCCCCTCCGCCGCCAGCAGGGAGCGCACCTTGCCGAGGCCGGCGCGGATCCTCGTCTTGGCCGTGCCGAGAGGGATGGCCTCCTGCCTCGAAATCTCCTCGGCCGTCAGCCCGTAGAAGGCCGAGAGCACGAGCGCGCGTCGCTGCTCGAGAGGCACGGCGGCCAGCGCCCGCCGTACGCGGGCGGAGGCGTCACCGCGCTGTGCCTGATCGCTCGGATCCGGCTCCGCGCTGATCATGCCGAGGTTCACGATGTCGCCCGGGTCGATCGGCACGCTGCGGCGCATGCGAAGGGCGTCGATGGCGAGGTTGCGCGTGATCGTGAGCACCCAGGTCGTCACTGATGCCCGCCGGGAGTCGTACACGGGCGCATGCCGCCAGCTGCGAACGAGCGCTTCCTGGGCGACGTCCTCGGCGAGGCCGGGGTCGCCGAGGATCGAGAGGGCGAGGCCGAAGGCCCTGCGCTGGTATCGGCGGACGAACGCCACGCCGGCAGCCTCGTCCCCGATCGCCATGGCGCCGAGCAACGCCTCGTCGGACCGCGTGTCACCGCTCGTCATGGCTGCTCCCACGCGAGGGGGCTACGTACGCACGCCTCGATCGGATTGTCATCGCCCTACCATGCTGCCAATGCCTGCCCGGGAGCGCTTCGATCGGCTCGAGCGGATGACGAACCTCGTGCTCGTCCTCCTCGAGACGACGCGCCCCCTCACCTTGCGCGAGATATCGGGCACGATCGCGGGTTACCCTCAGGGGGCCGAAGCGGCTCGCCAGGCCTTCGAGCGTGACAAGCGGGCGCTCCGTGCGCTCGGTATCCCGCTCACGATGGAGCCGGTCGAGACCGAGCAGCAGGTCGGCTATCGCATCCGCCCCGACGACTACTACCTGCCGGACCTCGGGCTGAACGCCGGGGAAGCGCAGGCACTCGGCTTTGCGATCGCCGCCGTCCAGCTCGGGGGAGCGGCGGGGGCGGACGCCATCGCCAAGCTCGGGAGCCCGGTGACCGAGGCGGCGCTCGGTCGCGCCGGCCTCGGCGCAGGCACAGGCCCAGGACTGGCGCCCGTGGCGGTGCTGCCGTCCCTACCGGCGCTCGGTCCCATCCACGAAGCGCTGCGGCAGCGGTCGCTCGTGCGCTTCCAGTACCACGGGCGCGAGCGGGAGGTGGAGCCGTTCGGCCTCGCCTTTCGCGCCGGAGCGTGGTACCTGGTCGGTCGCGACCGCGCGGCCGCCGGCGGGCCCGCCCGCCGGACGTTTCGCGTCGACCGCTTGGAGAGCTTTCCCTCCCTAGGAGAGCCCGGGGCGTTCGAGCCTCCGACTGGGGGGGACCTGCACGACGAAATCCGCCTGCTGCCGTGGAGCTCGACGGAATCGGCCGACGAAGTGCCTGTTGCCCAAGTCGTCGTCGACGCCCGCCAGGCGCGCGTCGTTGCCACGCAGGTGCCTCGGGAGGCGATCGCCGGCTGGGGGGCGGACGGGAGCCTACGAGTGCGATTGCGTGCCGGTGATCGGGAGGCCTTCGTGTCCTGGGCCGTCGGGCTCGGCGACACGGCCGTTGTGGAAGAGCCGCCGGAGCTGCGGGCCGCCGTCGTCAAGCGCCTGCGCGAGCTGGCGGGCCTGGAGGGCGCCCCGGCTGTTGACGCCGGCAGGGCGTCGGTGTCCGGTGTGCGTGCAACTGAGCTGGTCGAGCCGCTCGCCGCCCCCGCCGGGCGGTCCGGGTCGCGCAGACCGGCGCCGTCGGCGGGGGCCACCCCCCGCCGGTCTCATGCGGCCGGGCAACCCGCTCGCCTCGCCAATGCCGTCATGGCCGGGGAGCGCTTGCGCCGGCTGCTGGCGATCCTCGTGCACCTCGCCCGGGTCGGGGAGGCGGATCTGGTGGAGGTGGCGGACCGTTTCTCCATCGGGGAGGACGAGCTTGTCCACGAGCTCGAGCTCGCGGCCTGCTGCGGGGTACCGCCCTACTCGCCGGACGAGCTCATCGAGCTGTTCGTGGACGGGGACCGCGTGGTCGCCCAGCGCTTGCGGGAGTTCGAGCGGCCGCAGCGCCTCACGCCGGACGAGGGCTTCGTGCTGGCGGCTGCTGCGCGAGCGCTCCTGTCGGTCCCGGGCGCCGATGAGGAGGGGTACCTTCGCTCTGCACTCGGCAAGCTCGAGGCGGCGCTCGGCTCGGCACCGCTCGCCGTGGAGCTCGACCAGCCGGAGCACCTGCAAGAGCTGCAGGATGCCGCCCGAGATCGTGAGCGGGTCGAGATCGAGTATTTCTCCAGCTCGGCTACGGCGCCGGGCAGGCGGGAAGTCGACCCTTACCAGGTCGTCCTGCGGGAAGGGAGCTGGTACCTGGACGGATGGTGCCACTCAGCGGGCGGCCTGCGGCGCTTCCAGCTCGACAGGGTCCGGTCGGTGCGTCGCGTCGGCCCGCGCTTCGAGGAGCCCGTCGGTCTCTCCGACGAGCTGAAGCGGCCGGGCGCCTTCCTCGGTGGAGCCGACGCCGTCGCCGCCGTCGTGGCGTTTCCGGCAGGATCGGAGCTCGCCGTCGAGCAGGTGGCAGCCGGCCCGATCGAAGCGATGAGTGATGGCAGCGGCAGACTCGTCGCCACGATCCTGGTCGGGGATGCCAACGGTTGGTTCGGTCGCCTGCTGCTCCGGCTCGGGCCGGGCACCGAGGTGCTCTCTCCGCCAGAGCTGCGCGAGGCCGGCGTGAACGTCGCCCAACGCTCCCTACGTGCCTATCCCGACGGCCTCGGGTCGGGCTCGGCGCCCGCCACCAGGTCGGTGCCATGACGACGTCCTCGGTCATCCTTGCTCTCGCCGTGTTCGGCGCGAGCTCGGTCGAGATGGTCGAGGCGCTCACGATCGTGCTTGCCGCCGGGGTCTCGCGTGGCTGGCGCTCCGCCTTCGAGGGCGCCGCCGCCGCGGCGGCCGTGCTGGCGGTGCTCGTCGGGGCCGTCGGCGTGCCCCTCGTGCGCCTCGTGCCTCTCAACGCCCTTCGCGTCGTGATCGGCGGCCTTCTCCTCGTCCTCGGCCTCAATTGGCTCCGCAAGGCGATCCTGCGGGCGAGCGGCCACAAGGCGCTCCACGACGAGAACGCCATCTACGCCGAGACCGTCGCGGCACTCAGGGCGTCGAAGCCCGCCTCCCGCCGCGACGCCACCGGCTTTACCGTCGCCTTCAAAGGCGTGTTCCTCGAGGGCCTCGAAGTCGTGCTCATCGTGCTGACGCTCGGTTCGAGCTCGCGGCATCTCACCCTGGCGGCTGTGTCGGCGGCGGCAGCGGTCGTCGTCGTGGCCATCGCCGGCGGCATCGTCGGCCGCCAGCTTTCCGAGGTACCCGAGAACGCCATGAAGATGGGCGTGGGCATCATGCTGACGAGCTTCGGGGTTTTCTGGATCGGTGAGGGCGCCGGTCTGCGATGGCCGGGGAGCGACCTGTTCCTGCTCGCCCTCGTCGCTCTCTTCGTCCTCACGACCGCGGGCGCCGTGCGCCTCATGCGAGAGGCGCTTCCCTCCAGAGCCGAGCAGGCGACATGAGCGGCGAACTGGGCTCCCGCGGCGAACTGGGCTCCCGCGGCGAACTGGGCAGCAGCGGCGCCCGACACGGCAACGTCGTCGCCCGCGCCGTCGTCGCATTCGGGCGCTTCTGGTGGGAGTTCCTCGTCGGTGACACGCCGGAGCTGTTCGTCGCCACGCTTGCGGTCATCGGCCTGGCGGAGGGGCTCCGCCACGAGCGCGTGCTCGGCATCGTCATCGTGCTCGTCGCCGTCGTCGGGTTTCTCGGTTTGAGCACCTGGAAAGGGCGTAAACTACCTGAGAACAAATGAAAAGTATTGAAATAGCGCTAAAATACGGACGTGCTGGGGAGTCTAAACTTGACAAACCATCACCCTTCCTTCATAATGGAAACATGACAAACCGTGTCCGCCGATTCACCTACCGGGACGAGCTTGAGGGGCCGTCGACCTACGAGACGGTGGCGAGCAAGGACCCGTCGCAGCTCACCTTCGCCAAGCTCGTGGACCGGCTCACGGACGACTACGCGGCATACCTGTTCCTCGAGGAACTGCGCTGGCCCAAAGGCCCGGTCTGCCCGCACTGCCATTCCGTCGCCGACGCGACCTTCCTCAAGCCTCGCAACGAGACAGGCACCGCCAGGGCGACGACGCGGGGCACGATGTCTCAGCGCCGCGTGTGGAAGTGCAAAGGCTGCCGCAAGCAGTTCTCCGTGCTCACTGACACGATCTTCCACGGCAGCCACGTCCCGGTGCGCGTGTGGGTGCTCGTCATGTTCCAGATGGCCTCCAGCAAGAACGGCATGGCGGCGAAGGAGGTGCAGCGGACCTACGGGCTCGCGCCGCAGACGGCCTGGCACCTCTGCCACCGCATCCGCAAGGCCATGGAGCGGTCCGCCCCGGAGATGCTGGTCGGCACCATCGTGGCGGACGAGACGTGGATCGGCGGGCATGCCAAGAACCGCAAGCACGCAGGCCCCACGGAGGAAGTCGCAACGAACGAGCCGGTCCGGATCGAGCCTGGTGAGCTTGGTACCCTCCGTGCCGAGTCCAACCCGCGTCGCAACAAGACCCCGGTGTTTGCCCTCGTCAACGTCGAGACCGGCGAGGTCCGCTCCAAGGTCGTCACGGACGTGACCAGCGCCACGCTCCGCAAGGCCATGGCCGAGCAGGTCGACATGGCCGGGTCCGATCTGATGACCGACGAAGGAATCTGGTACAACCAGATCGGCAAGGAGTTCGCCGCCCACATGACCGTCAACCACGAGCAGGACGAATACGTCCGCTACCAGGGAACGCGGGTCATCACGACCAACCAGGCCGAGAGCTACTTCTCCCAGCTCAAGAGGTCGCTCGACGGCACGCACCACAGCGTTAGCAGACAGCACCTTCAGAGATACCTGCACGAGTTCGACTTCCGCTACTCGACGCGGAAGATGACCGACACGCAGCGGATGGCGAAGGTGATCGAGCAGGCGGACGGGCGACGGCTGGCCTACAAGCTGTGCCGCTAGGAGAGATTGGCGAAACGATTGACGAAGGTCAGGCTCCACGCACAGAGGCCAATGCGGCCCGCTTGGTCTCGGCCGATGCAAGGATCTCCTGCAGCTCTGCCCAGGAGAGCTTGATTCCCTGTGCCCTCCGCGTCCGTCCGCGGCACCAGGTGAG
>DASPSK010000320.1:0-4703 GCA_035623975.1 Acidimicrobiales bacterium
CTACTGCATCGACAGCTTCGAGTCCTCCAGCTGGCGACGGGCGGATCTGCCCCTCGAGCTGAGGGCGCGGGAACATCAGCGCTTCGAGGACTTCGTCGTCAACGACGTCGTGCCCTTCATCTATTCGGACTGCGGAGGCGCCCAGGAGATCCTCGTCACCGGATGCAGCTTCGGGGCCTTCCATGCCGCCAACTTCACGCTGCGGCGCGCCGACCTGTTCACGCGGGCGATCTGCCTCTCCGGGGCCTACGACATCTCCCGCATGGGCTGGGGCGAGCGCGGGGACACCTTCTACTTCAACAACCCAATCGATTACGTCGCCAACCTCAACGGCGACCACCTCGACTGGCTGCGGAGCCGCGTCCACCTCACCCTCGTCGCCGGGCAAGGGGCCTGGGAAGACGACAGCGCCAGCGGGGCCCTTCCGAGCACCTTGAAGCTGGCATCGCTCCTCGGCTCCAAGCAGATCCCCTACGAGCTCGACATCTGGGGCTACGACGCCGCCCACGACTGGCCGTGGTGGCAGCGGCAGCTGGCCGTGCACCTACCCCGGTACTGCTGAGCAGACGACCGGCCGCTCGGGGACTCAGGACACGCCGAGGCCCTCGAGGGTCTCGGCGGCGATCGAGTCGACGACGGCGTGGTAGGAGCTGGTGGCTTCGAAGACGGCCAACTGCCGGTCGGCGCTCGTGCCTTCTCGGGCGATCGTCTGGGCGTAGGCGACCTCGGCACGGCAGCCGAGCTCGTCCACGACGTCGTCGAGGAACTCGAGGAGCTCGTCGACGAGGTGCACCATGGGTACCTCCGCCTGCCGGCCGAAGTCGATGAGATGCCCGGCGACTCCGTGGCGCATGGCGCGCCACTTGTTCTCGGCGATGAGGTGAGACGAGTAGCGCCGGAAACCGAGGTTGTCACGCCGCAGCTTCAGCAACTTCGCGCAGATCGCCTGCGTGAGGGCGGCGAGGCAGAGGGCTTCCTCGACCTTGGTGACGGCATCGCACACACGGAACTCGAGCGTCGGGTAGAGGTGGTGCGGGCGCAGATCCCACCAGACCTTCTTGCCGTCGTCGATGCAGTTCGTCTTCACGAGCAGCTTGATGAGGTCCTCGAGCTCCCCGTAGGAGCTGAGCTCCGGCGGGATGCCGCTGCGGGGGAAGCGCGACCAGACGACGCTGCGGTAGGACTTGAGGCCGGTCTTGCGGCCGAGCCAGAACGGCGAGGACGTCGAAAGGGCCAGCAGGTGGGGCAAGAAGTAGCGGGCCTCGTTCATGATGTCGATGCGGAGCTCTGGGTCGGGGATGCCGACGTGCACGTGGGTACCGAAGATGAGCAGCTCGCGCACGAGATCCTGCATCTCGTCCTCGAGCATCTTGTAGCGGTCGGCTTCGGTCACGCGCTGATCCGCCCAGTGCGAGAAGGGGTGGGTCCCGGCCGAGGCGAGTCGGAGGCCGTCCCGGGCGAGGATCTCCACGAGGCCGCCGCGCAGCCGCAGCAGCTCAGCGCGGGCCTCGCTGATGTCGGCGCAGATCCTCGTGCCGATCTCGACGACCGATTGCAGCATCTCCGCCTTCACGTCTTCGCCGAACTGGTCGCGCGTCGAGGCCAGGAGCGTGTCGATGTGGTGCGTCAGCTCGCCGCTCCCGTCGATGATCTGGAACTCCTGCTCGATGCCGATGGTCAGATCCCTCCCCAGGTCGAGCGTCATGCGGCCCCCTCCCCTAGCTCTCCTTCGACCACGAACGTGGGTACGACGCTGCCGGCACCCGCCGTGACGTTCAGCAGCGCCGAGGACGACAAGCGGATGAGCACGCCCCCCACTCGGCCCCCGAACAGGTAGGGGTCCATGTCGACCGCCATGCCCACCATCTCGACCGAACCTCCCACCGCCAACGGCCACTCCTCCCTCGGCACGGGCACGGCTTCTTGGACAACGTAGGTCTCATGCAGGGCCATGCGCACGACCTGCTCCCACTCGAGGTCGTCGACCGTCCAGCCGAGCACGACGCCCTTGCCGCCGTACTCGTCGTTCGGCTTCAGCACGAGCCTCTCCCGGTGCTCCAGTACATAGGTGGCCAGGTCGGCGATCTCGACTCCCTCCCGGGTGGAGGGACCCTCTCGCAGTCGCCGCGTCCAGGGGATGTGCCGGCGGATGGCGGCGCGTTGAGCCGGGCTGTACAAGGAGCTGTAGCGGTCGTCGGACAGCAGGGCGAGGCTCATCTTCTTGTGAAGGAGCTTGGCGCGGAAGGTGTTGACGACGACGACGTTGCCGTCGAGGTAGGCCCGGCAGATCGCGTCGGCGCCACCGGCGTGGGCGAGCAGCTCGCTCGTGAGCACGCGGCGGTAGACGATGGTGATCTCCGTCCCGTCCTCTGCGCGCAGCCGCTTGCCGTCGTAGGAGATCGAGTCCGGGTCGGCGATGACACACGGTATGCCCTTGGCGAGGAAGAAGTCGGAGAACATGTCGAACTCCGCCACCGTCGGCACTCCCCTCCAATCGACGATGGCCACAGACGGGAGCTCGGCGCCCCCCCACTCCCGAAACGCCGCCAGCATGCATTCGAGCTGAGCCTGCCGGGTCGGGAGCGATCGCAGCCTCCATCGCTGCCGGAACCGCTGCATGACCGGCAAGGACTCCATCACGTCGGCGAGGACGTCCCCGTAAGCCATGCCGGCCGGGGACTCGGCGTTGTACTCCACGTAGCGCACCTCGTCGGCGAAGAAGCTGTCGAGGCGCGCCGAGGGGGACGACGAGCGGCAACCAGGGTGGGCGAGGGCCAGGCGCTCCTCCCGCGCCTCGAGCTCGAGCTCGCGGCGCAGATCGGCATCGGCCAGCAGCGCGGACTCGAGCACGCCGAGGGCGGCGCTGATCGCCTCGGCCGCCGCCATGGCGCGCGCCCACTCCACCGTCGAGATGAGCCGCGGCCGCAGCGAGATGGACAGGGGATGCTCGCCGAAATAGAGGTTGGCGGCGTGCTGGGCGCGTTGTAGCTGGTCGGCGCTGGCGGCAGCCAGCTCGCCGTCAGCAAGGAGATCGTGGTAGGCCTCGACGGCTCGCTCCACCGGACCGGCCTTCAAGCCCCGTGATCGAGGAAACGCCACCAGCGGTGCTCGCCTCGCCAGGGTGGCGTCCGCTCCCCGCGGGCGTAGGCAAGGACGAGGTCGCTCATCTTGTCGATCACCCAGGCGAAGCCCTCCTCCTTGATGGAGAAGTTGTCGAAGTCGGGTGCCGGGTTGAGCCAGTCGATGGCATAGGGGACACCGTCGCGCACGGCGAACTCGACGGTGTCCATGTCGTAGCCGAGGGCGCCGGTGAGGCTGCGGGCGTCCGCCGTCGCCCGCTCCACGAGCCATCCAGGTGGCGGCTCATGGGTGACGTACCGCTCGAAGAAGCTGCGTCGCGGGTCGTAGCGGAAGACGAGCACCTCGCCGCCGATGACGACGCAGCGGACATAGTCCTGCCAGTCGATGAACTCCTGCAGGATCATCGTCTTCGTGCCGGTCTGGTCGTAGTCGCGCAGCAGCTCCTCCAAACTGTGCACGATGTAGACGTCCCGCCAGCCGCCGCCAGTGTTCGGCTTGAGCACGGCGGGCAGCCCCGTGTAGGCCAGGATCCCCTCCCAATCGAGCGGGTACTGCAGGTTGCGGAGGGACTTGTCCGGGACGATGCCCGCTTCGTAGTCCTTGTTGGGCAGGACAACGGTCTTGGGCACGGCCACGCCGAGGTGACGGGCGAGCGTGCACTCGAAGAACTTCTCGTCCGCCTCCCACCAGAACGGGTCGTTGACGACGACGGTGCCGCAGGCGGCGGCACTCTTGAGAAACGCCCGGTAGAAACCCACCTCGTGGGATATCCGGTCGACGATGACCGAGTAACGCGGTGGGGTGTCGAGCTCTGTCACCTTGCCCAGCACCGCCAGCTCCGCCTCGATGCCGTCGGCAGCGCCCTTTGCGTTCACGGCCTCGAGGAAGGGCGCCGGGAAGGTGTTCTCCATCCCGACGAGAAGTCCGATTCTCTTGACCACAGCCTCGACCCCTCCGTCGTGACGCCGCTGTCGAGCAGCGCTTCCGCGCTCCGGCAGGCTGCATCGTCCTACGCTTCGCAGTGCCGGTCAAGGGAGAGCCCCCTCAGGTGACAAGTCGGCACCCGCCTGTCGATAGGCTGGCGGCACCGACGACCGCAGGACAAGGAGCGAAGTGACCGACCCAAGCCACGCCGCCAGCCAGGAGTCCGGCGGCGCCTCCCATGAGCACCATCACGAGGGTGGTCAGGACCACGAGCACCACCACGAGGCCCTCTTCCACGCCCATCTGCACTATCACGTGACGCACAACTTTCACGAGCACACCGGCGTCTTCGAGCACCTCGGATACCGCCATCACCACGAACACGCTCATGCCGAGGAACGTCATTCCCACTTCCCGCACGTGAACTTCGCGACCGAGCACGAGACCGAGGCGCACGAGCACGCACACGGCATCGCCCCGACGAAGGCCGTCGGCGCCGCCAAATCCACCGGCTCGAGACGGCCGGCAGCCAAGAAGACGCCGGCCTCCCCCGGCACGAGGGCGCGCAAGCCGAGTGGTGGTGATCGGTGAGCAGGGTCGTCATCGCGGCCATCGCTTACGAGCTGCCCCAGAGTGCCACCCCGGATCGCCCCGCCGGTCACGTCGCCCTGTCGGAGCGTTACGTCCAGAGCCTCCAC
>DASPSK010000184.1:0-5757 GCA_035623975.1 Acidimicrobiales bacterium
ACCGCGCCCTCCCGGCGGAGCTCGTCGAGCACGAGCCCGTACTCGGCGGGGTCGACGACGACGGCCACATGGGCATGGTTCTTCGCCGCCGCCCGGACCATCGTGGGCCCTCCGATGTCGATCATCTCCACCGACGGCCGCGCCCTGAAGGGGTAGAGATTGCAGGCGACGATGGCGATGGGCTCGATCTGGGCGGCGGTGAGGTCACCGAGATGCGCCGGGTTGTCGAGGTCGGCGAGGATGCCAGCGTGGATGGCCGGGTGCAAAGTCTTCACCCGGCCTGACAACATCTCCGGTTCCCCCGTCACGTCCTCCACGGTGCGATGAGCGATGGCGGCGTCCGAGAGCACCTGCGACGTCCCGCCGCTCGCGACCAGCTCGACGCCGAGGGCGACAAGGCCGCTCGCGAACGCCTCGAGGCCGGTCTTGTCGTAGACCGAGAGAAGCGCCCTCACGGCCGCGAGCCGCCGTGCTCGAGCACCGGTGGCGCCACGCTCGGCTCCGCCTCTTCCAGCGCGCCATGACGGCGCGGATCGTGGCCGGATACAGCCGCCGCTCCACCGCCTTGATGCGCTCGTGCAGGGTCGCAGGCGTGTCCTCGGGGAGGACGGCGACCCGCTCCTGGGCGAGGATGGGGCCGTCGTCGACCGCCAGGGTGGCCACGTGCACCGTGCAGCCCGTCTCGCTCGCGCCGGCGGCGAGCGCCTGCTCCACGGCATGCCAACCCTTGAACGCCGGCAGCAGGGCGGGGTGAGTGTTCAGGATCCTCCCTGGATAGGCAGCGTGGATCGAGCGGCCGAGCACAGTGCCGTACCCCGCCATCGCCAGGAGCCCGACGTCATAACGAGCCAAGGCGCCCACGACCTGGTCGGTGAAGCCCTCGCGGTCGAAGTCGCTCGAGAAGCTTGCGCGCAGGACCCGCTCCACCGGGATGCCCGCATCGGCCGCGACGCCCTCCGCCCCGCAGGGGCGGTCGACGACGACGGCGGCGATGGGGAGCCCAGCGGCGATGAGGGCCTCGAGAATCGTGCCGCTGCCGGACGCAAGGACGGCGATTCGCACGAGCCGCACGGTATCAGCGCCGTCCGCCGGGCGGGAACCCGCCCCGACCGGCGGCAAACCACCCCCGTGCAGGGCAGCTGGAGGTAAATTATCTCACGCAGAGTAGTGCTGTCATCACTTATAGTGGTACATTCTGCACATCGGGGAGCGGAGGTCCGCAGTGCTATCCGTTTGGTGGAGTCGGCGCCACGAGCAAGGAACGAACCCCTGAGCGACGTGCCCTTGGGCGAAGGGTGGTGGATCGCCTCAGACGGCAAGTGGTACCCGGCCAACGCCCATCCCGACGCGCTCGCGCGCCAACCTCCTCCGGGCGATCGCAACGTCCCGCCCGCCGAGGGCTGGTGGATGGCCTCGGACGGCAACTGGTATGCCCCCGAGCTTCACCCCGAGAACCTCGCCGCCATGTCGCCGCCGAGACCCCCGGCGAGAACAGCCGTCACGCGAGCATCCCGCACGCCGGCCGCTGCCGGCGGCACCGCTGCCGGACCGGGGGCGCCGGGTGCCAGCACCGGGAGCAGCAACAGGGGCGCCAGGGTGACGAACGGCCACGGGGGCACGGAGCTGATCAACGGACACGGCGGCGCCACGAACGGCCACGACCTCACGGCGGGTTCCAACCGATACGGGCAATCCGTCGACCGTCCGGGCGAGGGCCGCGAGCAACAGCGGGGAGCGGGGCCGGATCGAGGGGGCGGACCCGAGTGGCGCAGCGGCCAGGATCGCCGCAGTGGCCTGACCGACCGGCGCAGCGGCCTGGCCGACCGGCGCAACCCGACCGATCGCCGGGACGTCAAGCCCGAGCGGGCAGGCACGGGCGCCTCGAGGACCATGGCGACGCGCCCAGGTGTCGGCGGGCCTGCCCCAGCCGCCCCTGGCCACGCCGTCTCCGCCGACACCCACGGGGTCCCACCGCCCGGCGATCTCGATTTCGACCCTCTGAACGACCCTGCGACGCTGTTTGCCGAGCCGCAACCGGGGGCCGTCTCCCCCGCGGTGTCCCGAGGCGGCACGCCGCCCACGCGAGCGCCGAGGCCGGGCTTTGGCAAGACGAACGAGCCGCCGAGCGGATCGACCATCCGCGAGCGGCTCCCCTCGAACCAGTACCGTCCCCGCGTGGCACCTGGGCACGTTCCTCGGCACGACGGCTTCGACGAATGGCTCGAGTCGTTCGGTTCCGACCCGATCCCTCGCACGACCAAGGTGACTCCCCCGCCGCAGGGGCTGATGAGCGTGGCCGACGTCCTGCACGGCCCACGGGGCAGCATGGGAGGTCCGGCCTCTGCCACCCCCCGCATCCCCTCGCGCGAAGCCGATTTCTTCGTACTGAAGCCTTCCAGCCGCAAGCCGAGGCCGGCCTCGGCGGCCCCGCCCGAGACTCGGGCCAGGCTGAGCGCCGCCATCTTCCTCTCCATCCTCTTTCTCGTGCTCGTCGCCGTCGCCGTCGCCTTCCTCTACTTCCACGCTCACGGCATCGGGCCGCACATCGGCTCTGGATAGGCGCCCTTCACTCGAGGAAGCCGTCGAGGGGGTCACTTCGGCCATGGGCCGGATCAGTTGTCGGCATCAGCCGCGAAGGCGTGCCCAAGGCGCTCCACGTCGAAGCCGGCGGCGCGAGCGTCCCGGATGACGCCGCGGGCGTGGGCGGAGTTGCGGGTCTCGAGCACGAGATGGACGCCGTTCTCGCGGACGTGGAGGTCAAAGCCCTCCCGCAGGTGGTCCACCTCGATGAGGTTCGCACCGCTGGCGCCGAGGCAGGTGAGGAGGCGGGCCAGCTGTCCGGGACGGTCCGACATGCGGGCAAAGAGGACAAGCCGGCGGCCCGAGCGCGTCTCGTGGCGGCGGATCGCATCCGCCAACACCCCTGTGTCCAGGTTGCCTCCGGAGAGAACCACGACGGCAGTCCCCTCACCCGGCGGAAGCGTGACCCGATCGGAGAAGATGGCAGCAGCGCCGACAGCGCCCGCGCCCTCGACAAGCAGCTTCGCCCGCTCGAGGAGGAGCACGATGGCATCGGCGATGGCGTCCTCCCCGACGGTCACCACCTCGTCAACGTACTTCGAGATGAGCGGGAGGGTGAGCTCGCCTGGACGCTTGACGGCGATGCCGTCGGCGAGTGTCGGATAGGCGGCCACCTCCACGGTATGGCCGGCGGTGATCGAGACGGGGAAGGGAGCGACGCTGGCTGCCTGCACGGCGACGACGCGGACGGACGGCTTGAGCGACTTCACCGCCACGGCGACGCCGCCGGCGAGGCCACCACCACCGAGCGGCAGGATCACGAGGGAGAGGTCGGGGATGTCCTCCACGAGCTCGAGGCCGAGGGTGCCCTGCCCGGCGATGACGGCGACGTCGTCGAAGGGGTGGATGAGCACTTTGCCGGTCTCGAAGACACGCTCCCGCGCCAGCTCGAGACACTCGTCGATCCCCTCCCCGCCGAGATGCACAGTGGCGCCGTAAGAGATCGTCGCCTCACACTTGGCGACTGACGCCTCCGCCGGCATGAAGACCTCGCAGGGCACTCCGAGCCGAGCGGCGACGAAGGCCGCCGCTTGGGCGTGATTGCCAGCGCTGGCAACGACGATGCCGGCGTGTGCTCGCTGGCCGAGGGATGCGAGCTTGTTCGAAACGCCGCGGACCTTGAACGAGCCGGTCCTCTGCAGGTTCTCGCCCTTCAGCACGACCCGGGAGCCGACGTACTCGCTCAGCACGCGCGAGCCGAACAGCGGCGTCCGGTTGGCGACCCGCTCGACGTGAGGGCGAGCGTCCTCGATGAGCGCGAGGTTGACCCGTGACTCGCCGCCGTCGCTGTGGCCGTCGCTCAAGGGAGCCGCCTCACAAAGTGGGCACCGAGGGCGCCCATTTCCCTTCCAGCTCGCGGACGACTCCTACCATGAGCTCACCGGCCTCGGTCGGGTTCTTCGCCACGATCACGCCGGCACGGTCCAACGCCTCGATCTTGGCCTTGGCCGTCCCTTTCGACCCGGAGACGATCGCTCCGGCATGCCCCATCTTGCGGCCCTCCGGGGCGGTGAGCCCGGCGACGTAGGCGACGACGGGCTTGCTCATCTCGTTGCGGATGTACTCGGCGGCGCGCTCCTCCCCGTCGCCTCCGATCTCGCCGATCAGCATGATCGCTCTCGTGTCGGGGTCGGCCTGGAATGCCTGCAGCACGTCGACGAAGGTCGTGCCGGGAACGGGGTCGCCGCCGATGCCCACGCAGGTCGTCTGGCCGACGCCCTGCTGGGAAAGCTCGTGGAGGGCCTGGTAGGTGAGCGTCCCCGACCGGCTGACGATTCCGACGGGACCGCCCGGTAGGGCGATATCGCCCGAGGTGATCCCGATGTTGCACTTTCCCGGCGAGATCACCCCGGGGCAGTTGGGACCGAGCAGGCGCGTCTGGGGGAAGTCGCGGCCAAGGCGTGCGGCCACAAGGGCCTCGTCCTTGGCGGGGATGTGCTCGGTGATGCAGACGACGAGCCGGAAGCCGGCGGCGGCCGCTTCGAGGATGGCCGCGGGGGCCGCCCGGGGCGGCACGGCGACGAAGGAGGCGTCGGCTCCTTCGCGGGCGACTGCCTCGGCGACGGTGTCGTAGACGGGGATGCCCTCGAGGTCGCTGCCGCCCTTGCCGGGAGTGACGCCGGCGACGACCTTCGTACCGTACGCACGGTTGCGCAGGCCGTGAAAGCTCCCCTGGCTCCCCGTGAGCCCCTGCACGACGACGCGGGTGTTCTCGTCGACGAAGATGCTCACGGCCGGCCTCCGGCAATCTCGACGGCGCGGCGCGCCGCTCCCATCATGGTGAGCTCGGGAATGACCATATCCGAGCGGTGAGTCTCGAGGATGCTGCGCGCCTCGACGGCATTCGTACCGTCGAGGCGGATCACGATCGGCGAAGAGAGAGCCACCCGCTCGAGGGCTGCGACCACCCCGCGGGCGATGTCGTCGCAGCGGACGATGCCGCCGAAGATGTTGACGAGGATCACCCGAACTTTCGGATCCGTGTTGATCACCTCGAGGGCATTCGCCATGAGATCGGCGTTGGCGCCGCCGCCAATGTCGAGGAAGTTCGCCGCCCGGCCACCCACTTGATTGACGACATCGAGCGTCGCCATGGCGAGGCCGGCGCCGTTGGCGATGATGCCGACGGAGCCGTCGAGCCCTATGTAGTTGAGCCCCTTTTCCCGCGCCAGGGTCTCGCGGGCATCCGCCTCCACCCCGCCGGCGAAATCCGCCCACTCGGGATGCCGGAAGGCGGCGTCGTCGTCGAGGGTCACCTTGGCGTCGAGGGCGAGCACGCTCCCGGCGGTTGTGAGCACGAGGGGGTTCACCTCGACGAGATCCGCATCCCCCTCCACATAGCAGCGGTAGAGGTTTACGAGGACGTCGGCTGCCTGCTCGCGGGCTTCGGGGTCGAGCCCGGCGGCGGAGACGAGATCCTGCGCCTGCGCCCGGGCGAGGCCGTCGAGCGGGTCGATGTGCAGGCGGGCGATGGCGTCGGGGGCGGAGGCGGCCACCTCCTCGATGTCGACCCCGCCGTTCCTCGACACCATGGCGAGATGGAGCTGGGCCGCCCGGTCCAAGCTGAAGCTGGCGTAGTACTCCTTGGCGATGTCTGTCGCCTGCTCGATGAGAAGCCGGCGTGTGATGTGGCCCTTGATGTCGAGCCCGAGGATCTCCTCGGCGCAGACGGCTAGC
>DASPSK010000205.1:0-19456 GCA_035623975.1 Acidimicrobiales bacterium
CTCCGCCAGGATCTCGAGGGCGCGGGCGTTGCCCTCCTCGCGCACGCAGCGCGTGTACTGATTCTCGACGCAGCAGCGTCCTTGCCGGATCTGCAGCAGCAGCATCTCGATCGCCTGGAGGATGTCGAGCGGCTCGAAGCCCGCCGTCACGAGGGGCTTGCGGTAGACCTCGGGCACGAAGCGATAGGGCCGCTGCCCCACCACGGTGGACACGTGCCCCGGTCCGAGAAACCCGTCGAGCCGCAGATCAGGGGACTCGAGGATCGCCTTGATCGGCGGCACGATCGTGACGTGGTTGGAGAAGACCGTGAAATTCTTCACCCCTTCGTCCCGGGCGCGCAGCAAGGTCACCGCCGTGGAGGGGGCCGTGGTCTCGAACCCGACGGCGAAGAACACGACGTCGCGGTCGGGGTTCTCCACCGCCACCCGCAAGGCGTCGAGGGGCGAGTAGACGAAGCGCACGTCGGCCCCACGAGCTTTGGCCGACAAGAGGTTCCCGGCCGAGCCGGGCACGCGCATCATGTCCCCGAACGACGTGAAGATGACGCCGGGCTGCACGGCCACCGAGATGGCATCGTCGATGCGGCCCATCGGGATGACGCACACGGGACAGCCGGGGCCGTGCACGAGCTCGACCGAGTCCGGGAGGACGTGCTCGATCCCGTGGCGGTAGATCGTGTGGGTGTGCCCGCCGCAGACCTCCATGAATTTGAAGTGGTCGTGTCGGGCGAGCTCACCGATCCGCGACACGAGGGCGCGTGCCGCTGACGGGTCGCGGTACTCCTCGACGTAGCGCATGACCTAGATAACCGCCGGCATGCTCTGCGGCCGTGACCGCTCTTCAGATGGCCTGCGGTTCTCCCGTGGCCGAGGGGTGATTCGCGTCCCGCTCACGTGATCTTCGAGTCGGCGACGGCGCGAACCTCGTCCTCATAGGCCTGACCCATCCGTTTCAACCCCTCTATCTCCTGCGCGGCCTCCTCTTCGTCGATCTTGGACATGGCAAAGCCGACGTGTATCAGCACCCAGTCGCCCGGCACGATCCCCTCCTCCGCGAGGAGCCCGTAGTTGATGTTGCGCCGCACACCGGCGACATCGACCTTCGCCAGCTGGCGCACCGGGTCGACGATCTCCACCACCTCACCTGGAATGCCGAGGCACATCGGCTCCTCCTTCGTCAGGCCCGGTGGCTGATCAGCTCGAGCCTCAGTTCGTCTCCACCGCTCTCCGAGACCTCGGGCCACTCGCACCGCCTCTCGACGATATCGACGACGGCCTCGCACAACCCGAGCTGGCCCATCACCCCTCCGCCCTGGCGACGATCCGGACGCGGACGGTGACGTCCGGGTACACCCTCAGCATCATGATCTTCGGAGGCTCCATCTTGAAGTCACGGAGGCTGAAGACGTGCTTTCCCTCGAAGACCACGGTTCCGACTTCAGGCCTCGAGAAGGTGACTTCGTCACGGACGCGCTGAGTGACGCCCCGAAACGTGATGTCCCCCTCTGCCACGTAGCTCCCCATCGCCTCGGCCGCCGTCAGCTGGCGCAGTTCGGCGGTGATCACCGGGAAGTGCCTGGCCTCCACGCGGCGCATCATCTCCCGGTCGTAGAGCCCGTTACCCGATGACATCTTCGCGATGGACAGCTCCAGGTGCGCTCCGAGAGGCGACGAGAGGTCGAGGAGCCCGTCCGCCCCGACTTCACCGTCGAAATAGCCCTCCATGCCGCGGGACTCCGAGTGAATCGGATGCAGGCTCGAACGTGCCTCGATCCACACGGTGGTCCTGCCCGGGTCGATGGTGTAACGACTCATCAGCGCAGGCGCGGAGTTGGCGACGTTGCTTTGCGAAGCCCCACGATCACATCTCCCGCGTCTTCAGCCGACCAGCGGCTCGCCCGACAGCTCCGAGACGGTCCTTCGCACCTCGTGGGCGAGCTGCAGGGTCGACTCCCAGCCGGCTGCGACCGGCGGCACGAGGTCTCCGATGACTGCCTCGATTCGGGCACGGCGCAGGAACTTCCCGCCGGGGCGCACGACGTCCCGGCTGCCGCGGATGCCGATCGGCAGCACGGGCGTGGCCGTTTCGGTGGCAGCGGCGAATGCTCCCAGGTGGAAGGGGCGCACGCCCACGGCTCTGTCGAGGGCGCCCTCGGGAAACACCGCCAGGCGGCGTCCGGAGCCGAGCACCTCGACGAGCTTCTGCGCAGCCCTGATCTCGTCGCTGACGGCGTCCCGCGCGACGAACTCGCATCCGAGCCTCCGCAGGAACGGCCCGGCGATCCGCTGTGTCTCGAGAACGTCTCCCGCCACGAACGTGGCCGGCTCGGGCAAGCACTCGATGAGAACAAGACCGTCGATGAAGCTCATATGATTGCTGACGGCGACGTAATGGCTGGCACCCTCGGGGGGACTCCCGCGCACCATCAGGCGCACGCCGAGGAGGGCGCAGAGCCCGCGGCCGGCCGCTCGGACGAGCGACCATCGAAGCTGCAGTGACGGCAGCAGGGCGACGCTGACCCAGACCGGGATGCCCACGAGGAGCACGGCCGCCCAGCCATAGACCGCAAAGGCCAACGAGCCGACCCCGACCTTCAGGCGGTGGAACCTCGGGCTGGCGGCCGAGAGGGCAAAACGAAACGCCTGTAACTGCGGTCTGAGCGGGCGCCGCCCGATCTCGTGGCGCTCATAGCGTTCGCGTGTGGCGCTCCGCCGGATCTTCCCGCTCGGCGTCTTGAGGACGCTGCCGGGAGGCGCCAGCACGACGTCGTCGGGCGGGGTGCCCGCGACTTCGACGATGACGGCGCGGATGCGAGTCAGGAGCTCGGAACGGGCGGGGTCGTCGCTGCTCGGGACGTTCGTCTCGGCGACGGCGACCAGACGTTCGGTGGCTTGGCGCGGGTCGGGGACGGCGAAGACGGCCACGCACCCTCGGCGGACGCCTGCGAGATCTCCGATCGCCTCCTCGAGGTCCTCGGGATGCACGTTGCGGCCCGCCCTGATGACGAGGTCCTTGGCTCGACCCGTCAGGTAGATCTCGCCCGAGACGAGGTAGCCGACGTCACCGGTGTCGAGCCAGCTGCCGTGGAAGAGCGCCTCGGTGGCGGCGGTGTCGCCGAAGTAACCACTCGTCGCCGACGGCCCGGTGAACTCAATGCGGCCTTCCCGGCGATCCGGCAGCTCGTGCCCGAGGTCGTCGACGACGCGGACGGCGTAGCCCGGCAGTGGTGTCCCACACGAGACGACCGCCCGGCTGAGGCCGTCGCGCGGGGCGGGCACCGCCCGGCCAGCTCTCGCCAGCTCGTCCCGCCGCACGAGGTCCACGAGGGGCGGCCGACCCAGTGGTGGGAACGTGAGACCGACGCCGACTTCCGCCAGGCCGTAGACCGGTGCCATCGTCCCGGGGCGGAACCCGAACGGCTCGAAACGCTCGATGAACCGCTCGAGGGTGTCGGCGCTCACCGGCTCGGCGCCATTGCAAGCCAGCCGCCACGAGGACAGGTCGATGCCGGAGAGCTCCTCGTCGGTGGCATGGCGAGTCACAAACTCGTAACCGAAATTCGGCGAGGCCGACAGCGTCCCACCCCAGTCCGAGACAGCTCGCAGCCAGCGGGACGGTCGGGCGAGGAAGGCGAGGGTCGGCATGATCGCAAAGAGGTACCCGTAGTAGAGGCTCGCGAGCCATCCGCCGATGAGACCCATGTCGTGGTAGAGGGGAAGCCAGCTGACAAAGACGTCCTGCGGCCCGAGGCCGACGGCCGACCCCATCGCTCGGATGTTCGCCAAGAGCTGGTCGTGGCTGAGCACGACGCCCTTCGGGCTGCCCGTGCTACCCGATGAGTACTGGATGAGTGCCGGGCCGGACGCAGGCACGGAGGGAAGCTCCAGGTGACCGGATGTCTCGGCTCGCAACTGGGCCACGGTCATACAGGAGCCAAGCTGCGGCACGTCCGCCTTCAGCAGACGGGCCGCCGGGGCGACGGTCTCGTCGGAGACGAGCATGCAGGCCGAGGCGTCCTTCAGGATGCGAGCCTGCCGACGGAGGTGGTCCTCGAGCAGCAAGGGACGGCTCGGTGGATAGAGCGGGACCGGTATGGCCCCAGAGAGCGAGATGCCAAGAAAGGCCTCGAAATACTCCGTGCCGGTGGGCAACATGATCGCGACGGTCGACCCGGGGCTGACGGCCTCTCGACGCAGGCCGCTCGCCACCTTGCGAGCCCCCCGTGCGAGCTCCCCGTAGGTGAGCTCGGTGCCAGCGCCGGCAGCCTCCGACAGGTGCAACAGGCGCATATGGACGCGCTCGCCGTGCTGTTGCTCGTGCCAGGCGAGCACGTCGATCAGGGTGGCAGCCTCCGACGGCTCGCCGGCGTCCCGGTCGCCCGCCTCCACGGCCCTCTCGCTCGCTCTCGACCACAGCGGCGGAGAGGCATGCCCCTTTGCCGTCAAAGCGGCGCGGAGCCAGCCTGCAGGCGTCTCGGCGGTGGCAAACACCTCGTCGGGCAGCTGAACCCCGAAGGCTGCTTCCACACGGGCCCGAAGCTCCACGAGCGCCAGGCTGTCAATCCCGAGATCCGCTGCCAACCTGCTCGTGAGACGGACCGGCGTCGCCCAGGCGGAGGACTCGTGCAGCTCGGCAACGAGCCCTTTTACGATCCCGAGCATTGCGTCCGCCCCCGCCGTGTCGCCGGTTGCGGCATTCTCCTCTGATCCAAGGGTGGTCACAGGCGTGATTCCAATCGTGCAACGCCGTCGCCCATGGAAACCGAAGTCACCGACTCCACAAAGAGGTCCTTCGCCTCTGGCGCGCCCACATGGCGTCCTTCACCATACAGGAGTACCTCACAGAAGGGAGAGGTCATGTCAATGATGAAACACCAGGAATCCAAGAAGATGGAGCCATTCGATCGCTTCTTCGGGCAATGGCCGGAGTTCTTCCGCCGGCCCCTCGTCTTTTGGCCGGAGGAGGGCGACACCACCATCCGGGTGGACGAGTACCAGGACAACGGGACTCGGGTGATCCGCGCCGAGATGCCCGGCATCGACCCCGAGAAGGACGTGGAAGTCACCGTCTCCGACGGCATGCTCCACATCAGCGCCCAGCGCATGGCCGAGGAGAAGTCGGAGACGAAGCACTACGCCCACCGGGAGCTGCGCTACGGCTCGTTCTCCCGCGACCTGCCGCTTCCCGAAGGATGTGACGCCGCTGACGTCAAGGCCACGTACAAGAACGGGATCCTCGAGTTCCGCATCCCTGTTCCGGTGGCAAAGAAGGTCGAGCCGAAGAAGATTCCGGTAGCTAAAGCTTGAGCAACGCCATAGCCCGGTGCCCTGGGGCAGCCCGTGCGGGAGGGGCGGCTCCGGGGCGTCTCTTTGTCCGGCTCTCCTACGACTAGGGGTCGGGCGTGGCCTCCCACCACTGGCACCACCACTGCGAGCCGACGAGGATACGGAGCTTCGGGTGCCAGCAGTAAGAGAAATCGTTGTACGGTTCCAGGAGATAGCGGCAGTTCTCACACTTTTCCTCGCCTGAGGGCTTCCCCCTCAAGACGGCGTTCTCGGCAAGATGCCGCAGTTCGATCGCCAGTTTCTCGTCGATCTCTTTCGGCTCTGGCTCCGGGATCACGTAGTCGGACACGCCAGCAAGGTACCCTGTCGGGCCGTACCGGCAGTCGTCCCGATCAGCACCGCAGAATGAGTCGTTTGCCCCTAGCGGTTGTGGCTGCCTTCGATGAATCCTGATGGAGCCGAGTTGCCGCCTGCTCGGCGGGAGGGTCTGCCCGATGTTGAGGACTGCCATGTACGACGAGCTGACGGGTTTGGCGCCGGAGGGCAGCGTGCGCTTCCACGAGCGCCTCTACGCGCACAGGCTCCGTATCGGTGCGAGCGTCACCCTGCAGGCGCTCGTCGAGGACGAGCACGTGCCTGCCGTCATTCGGCAAGCGGCTCGGCGGGACCAGCTGCCCGAGCTGCGCCGCCTCGCCACCGTGGGCGACTGCGTGAGCGCGGCCGACTTCGACAGCGAGCTGCTGGCCACACTGCTCGCCTACGACGCCTCGGCCACCATCCACGACCGGCACGGCTGGCGGACCATGCCGCTCGTGCAGGTCCTCGATGAAGACGCTTTCGTCCGGTGCACGGCCGCAGCCCTCACGATCGAGACCGATGGCGTCGCCTTCAGCGCAAGGGTGGGCCGAGCTCCGGGCGAGCGCCCCATCGTGGCAGCGGTGGCTCGCCGAAGACCGAACGGTGAGGTTCGCGTCGCCCTTTCCGGAGTGGCCACGGTCCCTGTCGTGATCGGGAGAACCGAGGCGCTCGACCCGCGGGGCGACGGCAGGGCGTCGAGCGAGTACCGGCGCATCCTGGCCGCCGCCCTCATGGACCGGGCGCTCGACGCCGTTTGAGCGACGAGCTCAGCCGGCCTAGGGCGTCGTCGTTGTCCATGCGTCCTCGTTGACCAAGCTGGGCGGGCGCCTTCCGCCCAGGGCCGCCAACACGTTGTCGACTGCCAGCATGCCCATCGCCAGGCGCGTGTCGACGGTGGCACTGCCGAGGTGAGGGCAGAGCACCACCCGGGCTTGCCGGAGCAGCCGGGGTGACACCTGCGGCTCCCGCTCGAAGACGTCGAGCCCGGCCGCGAAGATCCTGCCTTCCTCGAGAGCGTCCGCCAGGGCCTCCTCGTCGACGACCGGACCTCGGGAGGTGTTCACGAGCACGGCCGTCGGCTTCATCGTGGCGAGGCGGGCGGCGGTGATGAGATGACGGGTCTCTTCGCTCAGGTTGACGTGAAGGCTGACGTAATCGGAAACGGCGAGCAGCTCGTCGAGCGTCATCGGCTCGGCTGAACCGATGCCGCCGAGCCCCACCGGTGCGCTCGAGGAATGGGCCACGTAGACGACGCGCATCCCGAAACCCGCGGCCCTGCGCGCCACGGCCCGCCCGATCCGCCCGAAGCCGACGATGCCGAGCGTCCCTCCGTAGACGTCTCGCCCGAGCATCGTCTCGGGCCCCCAGGCCCACGGCTCGCCGGAGCGCAGGAGGCGATCTCCCTCGGCAACCCGCCGAGCCGCCGCCATCAGGAGCGCCCAGGCCATGTCAGCCGTGGCCTCGGTCAACACGTCGGGCGTGTTCGTCACCATGACCGAGCGGGCGCTGCAGGCAGCCACGTCGATGTTGTCGACTCCCACGGCGTAGTTGGCAATGATCCGCAGCTGCCCACCGGCGGCCGCGAGCAGCTCGTCGTCGACGCGCTCGGTCAGCAGGGTGATGATGGCTCGCTTGCCCTGTGCCTGCCTGAGAAGTACCTCGCGAGGGATGGCGGTGTCAGCGGGCCAACACGAGACCTCGCAGCTCTCGGCGAGGCGATCCATGACCGGGGCCGGTAGCCTCCGAGTCAACAACACCGCTTCGAGGGGCACCCTTGCCAAGCTACAACGAGGAGAAGGGGCATTATGGGGCTGCGTGAGCACAGGGCGGAACGAGTCGGGACGAGAACACCAACATCGGGTCCCGGTCCCGTGGGCATTGGGCCGAAGGACCCTAGGCGGGCGGCCAACCCTGGTCCAGTCTTGAAGCGAGCCTGCGTCCGGTCCCCGCACGCGGCCCTCTCAGTCGGACCGGCGAGGAGCGAAGGCTGGGTAGTTGTTGTGCGAGAGAAAGCCGAGGTCGTGACAGCGCTCAAGATGTCCCCACACCCGGCCAGGCGTCGCAGGGGCGCGGTGGCCGGGCTGCACACTGCTCCTCTGAGGGGAGAGGGTTGACATGCCCCGCCGGGCGACTCCTCAGCTTCTCGCCGTGTCTCGCGGCGACGCTCCGGCCGATCTCCTCCTCACGGGCGGACGCGTCTTCGTCCCGGGCACCCGCGAGTGGGTGAGTACCGATCTCGCCATCTACGGCGGCGTGATCGCCGGGTGGGGGCGGCGTGAGGCCCTCGAGGTCGTGGACGTGTCCGGGACGTCGCTCACGCCCGGCTTCATCGATGCCCACATGCACCTCGAGTCCACCAAGCTCTGGGTGGACGAGTTCATCCGCAGAGTGCTCCCGCACGGGACGACCGCCGTCGCCGCCGACCCGCACGAGATCGCCAACGTCTTCGGCATCCCCGGCGTCGCCGCCTTGGCCGAAGCCGCCGCCGGGCTGCCGTTCACCTTCGGCATCTGCGCCTCGAGCTGCGTGCCGGCATCGCACTTCGAGAGCCCGGGTGCTGAGTTGGGCCCGAGCGATCTCGCCTCGCTGCTAGACGAGCACGGCGCCATCGGCGTGGCCGAGATGATGAACTTCCCCGGCGTCATCAACGGCGACGCCGAGGTGCTCGCCAAGATCGCCGCCGCCGGCAACCGTCGAGTCGACGGGCACGCTCCCGGTCTGAGCGGGCGCCGGCTCGACGCCTACCTCGCCGCCGGCGTCGAATCAGATCACGAGTGCACCGAGCTCGCCGAAGCCGAGGAGAAGCGGCGCAAGGGCATGTGGATCTTCATTCGCGAGGGCTCGGCCTCGCGCAACCTGAGGGCCCTCATCCCCATGGTCATCCAGCACGGCACCGAGCGCGTCGCTCTCTGCACCGATGACCGCGAGCCGGACACGCTTCTCAGAGACGGCCACGTGAACGATTGCGTGCGCCTGGCGGTGTCCTCCGGAGTCTCCATGGAAGACGCCCTCGTGCTGGCCACGAGCAACCCGGCCGACTACCACCACTTCGACCATCTCGGCTGGCTGGCCCCCGGCTATCAGGCCGACGTGCTCTGCTTCGAGAATCTTGCCAGCCTCGAGCCCGCTCGCGTCTGGCAAGCCGGCCGGCTCGTAGCCGTGAGCGGCGACGTCATCGAGGGAGCGGTACCGTCCCGGCCAGCGCCCGCGTTCATGCGGGGCTCGGTTCACCTCGACCCTCCCCCAACGCCGGCGGACTTGGACCGCCTGCCGCC
The DNA here is from genome assembly GCA_035623975.1 of Acidimicrobiales bacterium. GTDB lineage: Bacteria > Actinomycetota > Acidimicrobiia > Acidimicrobiales > Bog-793 > JAKACA01. The sequence continues at coordinate 8,919 of DASPSK010000205.1, forward strand.
CGAGGGTGGGATGGCACGCGTGATCGGTATCGAGGAGCACTCTCTCACGACGCGCCAGCTCATCCTCGACGTCACCGACCCGGCGTCGGGCGTCGCCCGCATCGGCGTCATCGAACGACATCACCAGACGGGTCGCATCGGCCTCGGTTACGTTTACGGCTTCGGTCTCGTCCGCGGGGCGATCGCCTCGACGGTGGCGCACGACGCCCACAACTGCATGGTCGTCGGCGAAATTGGCCCCCGCGGTCCTGCCGACATGTCGGTCGCGGTCGCACGGCTGGCGGAGATCGGCGGCGGCCAGGTCGCCGTTCTCGACGGCCAGGTGCTCGCCGAGGTGCCGCTCCCCATCGGTGGCCTCATGAGCGACCTGGACGCAACGGCTGTCGCCGTCGAAGTCGAGCATCTGGCGGCGATATCCTCCAAGGTGCTCGGCATCAACATCGCCGCTCCCTTCATGCAGCTCAGCTTCCTCGGGCTGTCGGTGCTCCCCGATCTGCGCATAACCGATCGCGGCATCGTGGACGTGAACAGCTTCTCCCTCGTGGACGCGGCGGTGAGCTGAGCGGTGGCGGTGCTGCTGCCCCATTCGCTCCCCGAGGCCTTCACCATGCTCGAAGGAGCGCCTGGGGCTCAGCTCTTGGCGGGCGGAACGGACTTCATGGTGGAAGTGAACGCCGGGCGCCGGCGGCCCTCCGACGTCCTCTGCCTCGGACGCGTCCCCGAGCTCGGCGGGTGGCGGCGGGAAGATGGTCACGTCGTGCTCGGCGCCGGCCTCACTTACACCGAGATGATGGACGGAGAGTTGGCGACCCTCGTCCCGGGCCTCGCTCAAGCGGCGCGAACCGTCGGCTCCCCCCAGATCCGCAACGCCGGCACCATCGGCGGCAACCTCGGCACCGCCTCGCCCGCGGGTGACACCCTCCCGCTGCTGGCGGCCCTCGATGCCACCGTCCTCGTTGGCCACGTCGCCGGCACGACGCGCACGCTCCGCTTTGGAGATCTGATGACCGGACCGAAGATGACGTCGCTCGAGGAGGGGGAGATCATCCTCGAAGTCCGCCTGCCGGCGGAGCTGGGCACGCAGGAGTTCCTGAAAGTAGGCACTCGCAACGCCATGGTCATCGCCGTCGCCAGCGTGGCGGTCGTCGTCGACTGGGCGGGCCGCGATGTGCGTGTCGCTCTCGGGTCGGCGGGCCCGGTCGTGATCCGGGCAAGGCAGGCCGAGGAGCTGGTCCTGTCGAGCATCGACTGGGAGGGGCGACGCCTCGCCCCCGGAGCGGGTTGTCTGCGCGACTTCGTCGCCCTCGTGCGGGCGGCAGCCCACCCGATCGACGACCACCGCTCGACGGCCGAGTACCGCCTCCACGCCGTCGGGGTCTGCGCCGAGCGTGCGCTCCGCCGGGCCCTGCGGAGCAGCGACCGGGAGGAGCCAGCATGGAGCAGCTGAGCACCGACGGCGCCCTCTTGAGCTACTCGCTTCGCGTGAACGGCCGCGAGCAGGCCGTCCACGACGCCCTCCTCGGCGAGAACCTCCTCTACGTCTTGCGTGAGCGACTCGGGCTGCGCGGTTCGAAGAACGCCTGCGAGCAGGGAGAGTGCGGGGCCTGCTCGGTGATCATCGACGGCAGGCTCGAATGCGCCTGCACCGTCCTCGCCGCCGGCGCCGTCGGCCGTGAGATCGTCACGGTGGAGGGTCTCACGCCTGAGGGCGACGGTCTCTCCGACTTGCAGGAGGCCTTCGTCGCCGCCGGGGCGGTGCAGTGCGGCTTCTGCACCCCAGGGCTCATCGTGAGCCTGCACGATCTCCTCACGCGCAGCCCGGACCCCTCCGAGCTGGAGGTTCGCGAGGCCATCTCCGGCAACCTCTGCCGCTGCACCGGTTACGGGCGTATCCTGGAGGCGGTCAAGGCGGCGCAGGAGAAGGGCCGCCCGTGACGACGCTCGACACGCGCGGCGAGACGGAGACGACGGGTCGTTCGAGCCGGGAGGGCCTCGGCCGGAACGCCCGGCGCCCGGACGGTCGCCCCAAGGCCCGGGGACAGTTCGCCTTCTCCTCCGATCTCGAGGCTGAGGGCATGCTCTGGGGCCAGTTGCTGCGTTCACCGCACGCCTCCGCCGCCATCAGGCGGATCGATCTCTCGGGCGCCTTGCGCATCCCCGGCGTCGTCGCCGTACTGACAGCCTCCGACGTGCCCGGCCGCAAGACGTACGGACTTGACTACCCTGACCAGCCGGTCTTCGCATCGGAGGTCGTCCGGTACGCCGGCGAGCCCCTCGCGGCGGTGGCCGCCGACCATCCCGTCACGGCCCGACTCGCCGCGGAGGCGATCGTCGTCGATTACGAGGTGCACGAACCGCTCGTCGACCCCGAGGCGACGCTCGTCGCCGAACCCATCCACCCCCTCGGCAACGTCCTCTTCCGCCAGGTCATCCGGCGAGGTGACCCCAGCGCCGCCGGCGCCGTCTCCGTCGAGGGCCACTACGAGACCGGGATGCAGGACCAGGCCTTCATGGGACCCGAGTCCGGTCTCGCCGTGCCGGCCGCCGACGGTGGCATCGACCTGTACGTCGCCACCCAGTGGCTGCACGTCGACCAGGACCAGATCGCCGCCTGCCTCGACCTCCCCCTCGACATGGTCCGGGTGCACCTCGCCGGTGTCGGGGGTGCCTTCGGCGCCCGCGAGGACCTCAGCATGCAGGTGCAGCTCTGCTTGCTGGCACTGCGCACCGGGCGGCCCGTGAAGATCGTCTACTCGCGCGAGGAGTCCTTTCACGGCCATGTCCATCGTCACCCGGCACGCATGTGGTACCGGCACACCGCCGACACGGACGGGCACCTCGTGAGCGTGCAGGCCCGCATCGTCTTCGACGGCGGTGCCTACCTGTCGTCGTCGCCTGCCGTGACGCTCAATGCCGCCTGCTTTGCCAACGGGCCCTACAACGTGCCGAATGCCTTCGTCGAGGCGACGGCGGTGCGCACGAACAACCCGCCCTGTGGGGCCATGCGAGGGTTCGGTGCCGTGCAGGTCTGCTTCGCCCACGAGGCGCAGATGGACAAGCTCGCGGCCGCCCTTGAAATCGATCCGATCGAGCTCCGCCTCCGCAACGCCTATGCCACGGGTGACCAGCTCATCATCGGCCAGGTGCTGAGCGGAACGGCGCCCGTCGCCGAGGTCATCAGGGCGTGCGCGTCCGCTCCGCTGCCCCCCACGACCCCGGACACCCTGCCCGAGCTCGCCCTTCCCGGAGGGGCGGGGCGAACCGCCGAGCGGGCACGCGTGCGCCGGGGCGTCGGCTTTGCCGTCGGGTTCAAGAACCTCATGTTCTCCGCCGGCTTCGACGACTACTCGACCGCCCGCTGCCGGCTCGAGGACGGCCGAGTCACGATCACCTCCGCCGCCGTCGAGGTCGGCCAGGGCCTCGTCACGCTGATGCAGCAGATCGCCCGCGACGTGCTCGGAGTCGACGAGGTCACTCTCGGTGAAGCCGCCACCGTCGGGATCGGCTCCGCCGGCTCCACCTCGGCCAGCCGGCAGAGCTGGATGACCGGCGGTGCGGTCAACAGGGCCTGCCAAGCCGTGCGCGAACGGTTGCTCTCGTCGGTGTCCCAGCGCTTCGAGGTGGCGCGGGCGGGTCTCGAGCTCGTCTCCGGCAGGGTCGTCTCGGCCGACGGCTCGTTCGATCTCACTCTCTCCGAGGCCTCGGCCGGAGAGACGTTCGAGGAGACGGCCGTCTTCCGCCACGAAGGAACTGCCGAGCTCGACGAGAACGGGCAGGGCAAGGCGCACGTCTCGTTCGCCTTCGCAGCCCACCGAGCCGTCGTCGACGTGGACCTCGACCTGGGCCTCGTCAAGGTCGTCGAGGTTGCCACGGCGCAGGATGTCGGACGCGTCCTCAATCCCGTCCAGCTCCTCGGGCAGCTCGAGGGGGGCATCTCCCAGGGCGTGGGCTTCGCCGTGATGGAGGAGATCGTCCTCGACAAGGGCATCGTGCGCAACCCCTCGTTCACCGACTACATCATCCCGACGGCGCTCGACATGCCCCCCGTCACCGTCCAGGCACTCATCGAGCAAGCCGAGCCGGGCTCGCCGCTCGGGGCCAAGGGAGCCGGCGAGCCCCCGTCGATCTCGTCCACGGCGGCCGTGGTGGCAGCCATTCGCAACGCCACCGGTCTCGACCTGCCGCGAGCCCCGGTGCGGCCGCAGGACATCGCCCTTGCCCTCGCGGAGCCACGCCCCCAAGGTCCCTCCGGGACCTCCGCCACCCGCCCGCCCGCAAAGGAGGCCACACCATGACAACGCCCGTCGCTGTCTACCTGCAGGACGCCCACCCCATCCGCCAGGGGATGGAGATCGCCCAGTACGCCGAGTCGAAGGGTTTCCACGCCATCTGGCAAGCCGAGAGCCGCCTCGTGAGAGAGGCGACGGTCCCCATGGCGGCCTTCCTCGCCGTCACCGAGCGCATCAAGGTCGGCTCCGGCGTGGTCAACAACTGGACCCGCAACCCGGCCCTGCTCGCGGCGACCTTCTCCACGCTCGACGACCTCGCTCCCGGCCGCGTCATCCTCGGCATCGGGGCGTGGTGGGAACCCCTCGCGAGCAAGGTCGGCATCAAAAGGGAGAAGCCCCTCCGGGCCATGCGCGAGACCGTGCAGGTCGTGCGCGCCCTGCTCGCCGACAAGAACGTCACCTATCAGGGCGAATTCGTCCACCTCGACGGCGTGGAGCTCGATTACGTCTACCAGGAGCGTCGGCCGAAGGACGTGCCCATCTACATCGGGGCCACGGGCATGCAGATGATGGAGCTCGCCGGCGAGATCGGTGACGGCGTCCTGCTCAACTACCTCGTCTCACCCGCCTACAACGACCGTGCCCTCGAGCACCTCGAGATCGGCGCCCGGCGTGCCGGGCGCTCGGCCGCTGACCTCGACCGGCCCCAGCTCATCGTCTGCTCACTCGACGATGACCGCGAAGCTGCCCTCGACGCCGCCCGGATGCTCGTCACCCAGTATCTCGGCCAGCAGCCGCACATCATGAAGGCCTCGGGTGTGTCCCCCTCGCTCCTCGACAAGATCGGGGAGGTCTTGACGTGGCCGGCGACGCATGAGCAGGTGGAGGCCGCCTCGAAACTCGTCCCGGACGAGGTCGTGCAGATGCTCACCGCCTCTGGTACCGCCTCCGAGTGCCGGGCGCAGGTGGCCGAGTACGTGAAGCGGGGCTGCACCTGCCCTGTCCTCTACCCCCTCGGCCGAGACGTGCACGCCATGATCGACGCCTTCGCCGACTGGACCGCCTGAGGACTCCCGCGGCCTGGCCGGAGGCGGGGTGTTTCCGACGCCCACCTGCGAAGCCTGTGGCGTGGGACCGGCTTAGAGCCGGGCGAACAACCGAGCTGCCTGCTCGCGGGCGCGTGCGCGGATCTCGACGGGATCGACCTTGGTGGGCCGGCCGTCGCGCAGCACCACCTCCCCGCCGACGGCGACCTCGAGCGGCCGCACCCCGGGCGTGAACGCCAGGTACCAAGGGTCGATCGGCTCATAGCTCCAGCGCACCCGGTCGTCCCGTGCCGCGGGCACGAGGTCATAGCCAGCTTCCAGCCACGACCAGGCCACCGAAGGTCTGGCCGTCACGTCGTCCTCGCGATGGCGGGCGTAGGCGACACGGAACTCCTCGAGCATGTCGGCCCCGATGCCGTCGGTCCCGAGCGCCACCGTGCCCTGCCACCGCGCCGGGCGGGCGTACCCGACAGCATTGTTCATGTTCGAGCGCGGGTTGTGCGCCACGCTTCCACGCAATGGCCGATCGAGGTGCACGCAGTGGGCGAGCAGCCAATTGTCGGCGGCCACGGGTTCCAGCCGTCCCCCGGCGGCAGCATCGACCAGGCCCTCGCACACGTGGATGTGTACCCCGACCCCGAGCGCGGAGGAGAGACCGACAACCTCTTCGAGTGTCGACTCCGACAGGGTGAAACAGGCGTGCGCACCGACGTAGCCGAGCCCTCCCCCTTTCAAGAAGCGCTCGTTCTCGGCCAATCCGGCTCTCATCCCGTCCGGCCCGTTCCGGTCCGTCACCTCGTAGCAGCACAGCGCCCGCACGCCCACTTCGGCGCAGGCCTCGGCGATGACGTCGAGCGAGCCTTCGATGGCGTTCGGAGAGGAGTGATGGTCGACGATGGCGGTCGTACCGGCTTCAAGCGCCTCCAGGGCCCCCAGCATGGCCGACCAGCGGATCATCTCGAGATCGAGGGCACGGTCGAGTCGCCACCAGACGAGCTCGAGGATCTCGGAGAAGTCGGTGGGCACGCGCGGTGGTGCCGGCATCCCGCGGGCGAGGGCGGAGTACAAGTGGTGATGCGCACAGACCAGGCCGGGCGTCTCCGAACCGGTACTCACGGGGTCACTCCTCAACTGCGCCGGCGGTGGCCGTCGCAGGGCGCCGCATGGGGAGCGTGGCTCTCCATTCTCCGTCGAGATCGTGCAACGCCGCCGCCACCGCCCCAGCCGTCGGCACGAGACCGATCTCTCCCATCCCCTTGATCCCGTACGGGCTGCGGGGCTGGGGCACCTCGACGAGCACCGCCTCGATGGGCGGGACGTCCTTCGCCCGCAGAATCCCGAGGCTCCGGAGCGTCATGTGAGTGGGGCGCCCATCCTCGTCGGCCGGGAACTCCTCCGACAGGGCGTAGCCGAGGCCCATGTGCACGGAGCCCTCGATCTGACCTTCGCAGAGCAGCGGGTTGACGGCGCGGCCGACGTCGTGCACCGCCACGACCTTCTCGATCTGGCCCGTCTCGCGATCGATCGTCACGAGCTGGGCCGCGTACGAGAAGACCGAGTGGATGGTGGGGTGCTCCAAGCCCTCCTCGAGGGAGTTCGTCCAGTCGACCCGGTACTCGCCCTCGTAGTCGACGCCCGGCTTGCACCCGTCCTCGATGGCCGCCCGGCAGGCGGCCTGGATCGCGCCCGCTCCCATCAAGGTGCCCCGCGAGCCGGTCGTCTGGCCTGCTCCGAGCTCGCGGGTCGTGTCGACGACGACGCGGACACGTCCCGGCTCCAGTCCGAGCTCTTCGACCGCGACCTGCTGGGCGACCGTGTGGACACCCTGCCCCATCTCGGTCCAGCAGTGGCGCACCTCGACGTCGCCGTTCTCCTCGAAGCGCACGACGGCCCGCACGATCTCGAGGAAGCCGTTGCCGAGGCCTGAGTTCTTCAGGCCGAGGCCGAGGCCGACGGCCTTGCCTGCGGCCATGGCTTCGTCGTAGGCCGGCTCGATGGCGTCCAGACAGGCAAGGGCGCCCCCGGCTCCGTCATCCATCACCTGGCCCGGCCCCCAGACACAACCCGGACGAACAGCGTTGCGGCGGCGCATCTCGAGGCCTGAGATGCCCACCTGCTCGGCCAGGCGGTCCATGACCCCTTCCATGGCGAACTGAGCCTGATTCGCCCCAAAGCCCCGAAACGCTCCGCAGACGGGGTTGTTCGTCCGCACCGCCACGGCCTCGACGTCGATGGCGGGCAGCACGTAAGGACCGCTCGCGTGCCCCGCCGCCCGTTCGAGAACCTTCATGCCGACGGAGGCGTACGGACCCGAGTCGCCGATCATGCGCGCCTTCAAGGAGGTGAGCATCCCGTCGTGGTCGCAGCCGGCCCAGTACTCGAGGCGGATCGGGTGACGCTTCGGATGGACGAGGAGCGACTCCTCCCGCGAGAGCGTGCACTTAACCGGGCGCCCGAGCAGGTAGGCGGCAAGAGCCGTCTGCGCCTGGTTCGACATGTCCTCTTTGCCGCCGAAGGCGCCCCCGTTCGACACCAGCTCGACGACGACCCGGGTCTCGGAGATGCCGAGGACGGAGGCGATCTGGTTGCGGTCGTCCCAGACCCCCTGACCCCCTGAGTACACCCTCAAGGTGCCGTCGGCCTGCGGGACGGCGAGCGTCGACTCCGGTTCGAGGAAGGCGTGCTCCACCCGCTGGGTCTGGAAGACCTCGTGGATGCGATGCTCCGAAGCCGCCAGGGCGGCCTCGGCGTCGCCCCGCCGATAGGCCGAGCGCGACAAGACGTTGCCGTCGAGCTCCCAGACAGCGTCCTCGGGGTCCTCGATGGCCGCCACGGCATCGGTGAGAGGCCGGAGCGGCCGGTACTCGACCTCGACGAGCTTGGCGGCCTCGCGCGCCTCGGCCAGCGAGCGAGCAACGACGATGGCGAGGACGTCGCCGAGGTAGGAGGTGCGTCCCCCCTCCGGGATGAAAACGGGCCAGTCCGTGTGGATGATGCCGACTCTCAGCTTGCCCGGGACGTCGGCGGCCGTGAAGACGGCCTCCACCCCCGGAGCGGCGAGGGCGGCCGCCGTGTCGATCTTGAGGACGTCGGCGCGGGCGTGCTCGGCGAGACGGAGGACGCCATGCAGCATGCCGGGCACGCGGAGGTCGTCCACATAGGCCCGATCGCCGAGGGCGAGCTGCAGGCTCTCGTACTTGGGCCTGCGGGCACCAACGCCGCACCTGGCTCCGTTGGCGCCCTGCTCGGCGCCGAGCGTCCCCGCCGCCGGGCCGGCGCCACTGGCGAGGAGCTCGACGGCGTCGAGGATCTTCGTGTAGCCGGTGCAGCGACACAGGTGGGCGCCGAGATGGCGGGCGGCGTCCTCTCGCGTCAGCTCCGAGCCCTTCTTGTCGAGCAGTGCCTTCAGGCGCACCACGATCCCCGGTGTGCAAAAACCGCACTGCAGAGCACCGATGGCCGAGAAGGCCGTGGCGAAGCGCTCGCGCTCGTCCGGCTCGAAACCCTCCAGCGTCGTGACCGACTTGCCGGCGACGCGGGCGAGCGCAGTGCTGCAGCTGATCATGGCCTTGCCGTCGATGAGGACCGTGCAGCAACCGCACTGCCCCGAGGGCGAGCAGCCATCCTTCGGCGAGGTGATGTCCAGCTCCTCGCGCAGCGCCGCCAGGAGATTGGGATGCTCGCCCACCTCGACCAGCTTGCCGTTCAAGGTGAACTCGGTCATGACTTCATTCTCCCACCGTCGGGGTCCGCGACGCGCCCCGGCGCGAAGACAACGGGCGCTCGCCCCATGATCGCTCGGCCGGGCGGCCCGAGCTAGGGGCGAAGGGCCCTAGGGGCGCCCAGATGGGCTTTCGCCTGCACCCTAAAGGGTCCTTCGACCCTTCAGGCGGCGGGTGATCTTCTTTACCCTTCGGTTACAAGCAGCCTCATACCCCCATCGCCGGGATGTGGGGGGCGTCCGACCGGGAGAGGAGTCGCGCGAATGCCGCCTGTGGGCTTGCCGTCTCGCTGGGCGCAGCGGCGCGCCAGCTGGGAGCGCTTCCTCCTCAGCTGGTTCGCCCTCCCCGGATCCCTGGTGGCGGCGCTCCTTCTCGGGGCCCTCATGATGGCCGTGCTGGGCGCCAACCCCCTCACGGGCTACCACGCCCTCTTCGACGGGGCCTTCGTCGGGAGCTACGCCCTCGGCGCCACGGCCGTGCGGGCAGCCCCGCTCCTCCTCGTCGGCGTGGGCATCTGTATCTCCTTTCGCGCCAGCATGCTCAACATCGGCGGCGAAGGTCAGCTGGCGATGGGCGGCTTGGCCTGCGCGGCGACCGCTCTCGCTCTCCCGAACCTCCCGAGCGTCGTCCTCATCCCCCTCGTGCTCCTCGCCGGGGCGGCCGGCGGCGCCATCTGGGGTGCCATTCCCGGTGCGTTCAAGGCCTACTTCAACGTCAACGAGATCCTCAGCACGATCATGCTCAACCTCGTCGCCGTCCAGGTCATGAACTATCTGCTGGCAGGACCGATGGTCGACACGACGCAGAACTCGACCTATGGCCTCATTCCCGAGACGAGGCTCCTCCCGTCTCACTCCTGGCTGCCCATCCTCGTGCCGGGAACCCAGCTTCACCTCGGCGTCGTCATCGCCGTCGTCGTGGCCGGAGCCGTCTACGTGCTGCTCTTCCGCACGAGCCTCGGGTTCCGCCTGCGCGCCGTCGGCATCTCACGCGACGCCTCCAACTACGCCGGCATCAAGGTGAAGCGGACGATGGTGCTGGCGATGACCCTCAGCGGGGCGATGTGCGGTCTCGGGGGGGCAATGCTCGTCATCGGGAGCATCTCGCACCGGATGGTGACCGACGGCAGCCTCACCGGCTTCACCGGCTCTGACGGCTTCAACGGCATCGTCGTGGCCCTCTTCGGTGGGCTGAGCCCGCTCTGGAGCATCGTCTCGGCCTTCCTCTTCGGCGGGCTGCTCACCGGTGGCGACGCCCTCCAGGTCGCCACGGGCGTGCCCGCTGACATGGTGACCGCTCTCGAAGGCATCGTCGTCGTGTTCGTCGTCTCGCTCGAGTACAGGCGGCGTCGCGCCCGCAACATCTCGCTGGCGCCGCCGGTGACACCGTCCGGCCGATTGCGGGCGAAGGAGGACGCCGACGCTCTTGTCAGCGTCGGGCATGCCTCGGAGGACGGAGGAGGGTCGTCGTGAGCCACTTCTTCACCTACGCCGTCCTCACCTCCACGGTGGCAGCCGCCATCGCCCTCGCCAGCCCTTTCC
>DASPSK010000218.1:0-2067 GCA_035623975.1 Acidimicrobiales bacterium
CTCCCACACACCCGTCGACGTCACCGACGCCGACGCCGTGGCGGCCGCCTGGCGGCCGTCCACGCAGCTCGTCTGGATCGAGTCGCCGAGCAACCCGACGCTTCGTATCGCCGACATCGAGGCGCTCGCCCACGTCGCCCACTCGCACGAGGGCCGGTGCGTTGTCGACAACACCTTCGCCACGCCGTACCTGCAGCAGCCGCTCGCCCTCGGCGCCGACCTCGTCGTGCACTCGGCCACGAAGTACCTCGGCGGGCACTCCGACGTCGTCGGGGGAGCTGTGCTCACCAACGACCCGGCGATTGCCGAGCACGTGGCCTTCATCCAGAACTCCGCCGGGGCCGTGCCAGGGCCCTTCGACTGCTACCTCCTGCAGCGCGGCCTCAAGACCCTCGCCGTCAGAATGGATCGCCAGTGCACCAATGCCCGCGTCATCGCGGAGTTTCTCTCGGAGCACCCGGCCGTCGCCCGGGTGTTTTATCCCGGCCTCGCCTCCCACCCCGGACACGACGTCGCCAAGCGCCAGATGAGGGACTTCGGCGCCATGGTGTCCTTCATCCTCGCCGGCGGAGAGGAAACCGCCCTCGAGGTCGCCGCCCGCACGAAGCTGTTCACGCTCGCCGAGTCGCTCGGCGCCGTCGAGTCCCTCATCGAGCACCCTGCGCGCATGACGCACGCCTCCGTGGCGAGCTCTCCGCTCGCCGTCGATGCCGGCTTGCTTCGGTTGTCCGTCGGCCTCGAGTCCGTCGGCGACCTCGTCGCCGACCTCGCGCAGGCGCTCGCCTGAGCGCGGGCGGCCGCCGCCCACCCCGCTCGACCTTGGGCGCGCCGGCCGCCGCCCACCCCGCTCGACCTTGGGCGCACCGGCCGCCGCCCACCCACCTTGGTAGTGCCTTACGACCGAATTTGGTACCTAACCGACTACCAAGTCTTGTCGGGCGACCGTCTAGGGGTAAGGGCTGGCGACCGTCTAGGGGTAAGGGCTAGGGCTGCTCTGTGGCGACCTTCTTGGTGAGGAAGTCCTCCGTCACGAGCGTGGCCGAGTCTCGGTTGAGCGTCTCTCCCCGGAAGTAGGCCGGCCGGAACGACCGCATCAGGATCATCAAGATGATGCCGAGGAGGAGCATGCCGACGTCGAGGATGAAGACCCCGCCGATCTGGCGGTGGAAGATCCCCCAGTGGGTGTCGCTGTTGCCTGGCTGCCAGTAGTACCAGAAGGACCAGCCGAGGATGAGGAAGAGGATGATGCCGCCGAGCGTCGGGAAGATGCCCTGTATAAAGAGGTTCCGAATGCTGCTCGTGAGGTTGTGCCGGTAGTACCAGGCGCACGAGAAACCCGTCAGCCCGTAGTAGAAGGCGATCATCACGCCGAGGGAGCTGACGGAGTCGACGATGACCGACTCGCCGGCGGTTTCGTTCATGAAGACGTATAGGGCAATTGAGATGAGGCCCATGGCGACCGTCGACACCGTGGGCGTGAGGTAGCGCTTGTGCATGCGCGAGAACGACGTCGGGATGGCGTGGTAGACGGCCATCGAGAGCGTGGTCCGCGCCGTCGGCAAGATCGTGGTCTGCGTCGAGGCGGCGGCCGACGAGAGCACCATCAGCAGCAAGAGGTGATCGAGGATCGAGGCGAGCGTCGAGTGTCCGAAGATGGCGGGACCGAGGATCGACAGGACGTCGTTCTGGTTGGCGGTGTTGCCGAGGCAGATGCCGGTGGTGCAGATGCCTGCGAAGGACTGCACCGCCAGGATGACGAGCGCATAGATGCCGAGGAGGACGAACGTCGAGATGACACCTGCTTTGCCGGGAGTCGTCTCGGCGTTAGCCGTCTCCTCGTTGCAGGCGAGGGCCGTGTCCCACCCCCAGTAGACGAAGAGCATGTCCGCCAGGCCGACGACGAAGTCGCTGAAGTGCTTGACGCCGAAGGGGTTGAACCAGGAGAGGGCAGGGTTGAGGTGGAGAGGACCAGCGGTCCCGTTGCCGACCCGGATGAGGGCCCACACCGAGAGGATCGTGAGCATCGTGAGCTCGATCCCGAGCAAGGCCTTCTGGAAGTTGGCGGAG
>DASPSK010000220.1:0-8686 GCA_035623975.1 Acidimicrobiales bacterium
CTAGAAGTGCGCCAAGGCGGAGATGAAGCCGCTTCCGACAGATCCCAGCCCCGTCATGCTGTTGAAACCCGGGCCGGTCGTCAGGGTGACGTCGCGTGTGGCGCAGTTGCCCGTGCCGTCGCAGTAGGTCTCCGGCCCTTCGTAGTCGAAGACGCGAAGGCTGACGTAGTAGCCGGCCGAGCTGTTGACCTCGTTGACGTAGTCCACCCGGATGGTGGCAGCCGAGTCCGGGTTCGTCGGGGGCAGGATGTTGTTGAATGCCGTCGGAAAGTCTCCCGGCTCGCTGAACACCGTGTACAGGGTCGGGTTGAGGAACCCGACGGCCACGGGCGCGAGCTGGTCGGCGTCGGCGACCACACCGGCCAGCAGGGGCGAGGCGAGGCTCGTGCCACCCTCCTTGAACTGGCTGTAGTAGACCCCGTTGGGGAACGTCTGGGTCAGCCCGATCAGCATGCCCGTCTGGGCGTCGGCGTCCATGGAGATGTCCGGCTCCACGCGCAGCGGCACCGGTCCGAAGAGCGCCTCGTTCCGCAGGGCGAGGGCACTCGGGACCACGTTCGTCTGGTACCAGGGCTGGCTGTAGTAGTAGCTCGTCCCACCCCCACCGCCTACCTGGAAGTTCAGGGTGCCCGCCGGCGTGGTGGCAGAGCCGCACGAGGTCGTGAGGGACTTGCACAGCAGCTGCTTGGCGGTGGACCAGCCGTACTCGGCCGCCCGGGCGTTCGCCGAGTTGATCTCGAGGGACGTACCGCCGACAGCGGTCACGAACGGGCTGCTCGGCGGGTAGTCCGGCACGGCCAGCCCGAAGTCGGCGAAGTTGTCGCCGGAGTCGCCGCTCGAGAAGAGAACGCTCACGCCCGTGGAGTCGGCCAGCATGAACGTGTCGTCGTAGGCCGTCTTCGTGGCTGCGTCGTCAAAGAGGTCACCGAGGGGGTCCCCCCACGAGTCGCTCACCACGGAGGCACCGCTCGTGATGGCGATCGTCAAAGCGGCGAGCAAGCTGGAGTCCAGGCAGTCCTGTGCACCCACGAAGAAGATGTCTGCGCCCGGGGCCATCGTGTGCGACGCCTCGACGTCGAGCGCCTGCTCGTCATACCAGCCGCTCCCTCCGCACAACGCCTGGTCGTCGACGGTCGGCGGAGCCGCGTTGAAGAACTGGCTCGACTGGAGCGGGATGGCAGGGTCGTTCAGGTGGAAGTACTCCTGCGCATCCGACAACAACGTGGGCGAGTCGTAGGCATCGACGATGGCGAGTCCGACGCCGTTCCCGTCGTCGCCCGCGTTGATGCTCCCCGACAGCCCGTATGCACCCTCGAGCTGGGCCGGCTTGTAGCCGCAGATGTCGTAGGGCAGCGGGGCGGTGTAGGGGGCGTAGAGCGAGGAGGAGTCCGTCGTGTCGATCTGCTGTCCCCAGTAGCTCGAGCAGGGCTTCGGGTTGCGGAAGCCGGCCGGCGGCGCCGGCTCCTGCGCCGGCTTGGCCGAGTGCTTGGCCGGAGCCTGTGACTCGAGCGCCAGGTCCGGCGTCGCCACGTACTGGTTCACGCCGACCACACCGGCCACGATGTCGGCGATCGAAGCGGGGATGGAGAGGGCGCCGGTCGCAAGGCGCACGGTGTGGCCGAGCACGTCGAAATAACCCAGGCCCACGCTGAAGGTCCGCTCGACCTGCAGGGCCTTGCCCCTGGCGGACACGAAGAGACGGTCCTTCGCGACCGAGCCGACGACGAAGCCCTCGGCGCGTAGCCAGCTCTCCGCCCGCGCCACGTCAGCCTTGCTCGGCGCGAAACGCGACTCCCACTGGGCGTCGCTCAGGTAGTGACGGTAGAGCGGCGACCTCGGATCCGAGACGGCCTTGACGAAGGCCTGCGCCCCGGCGGCGTCTCGCAGCGAGAGGAGGAGGTCGAAACTCACCTCCGTGTTCCAAGAGACCTTCCCCTTCGGGTGTGCCCGCTCCAGGGCTGGCGTGAGTGAACCGCGCAACTCGACACGACGTGGTGCCGATCTGGCCGAGGTGGCCGAGGCGACGGACGGCACCGCCATTGCCACCACAACAGATGCGACGAGCCCTACCGATCCCAGTAGAGCCCATGACCGGGCAGCTTTCATGCTTCCTCCTTCGAGCAACGTCGCCACGAAGATCCCGCCAATTCAGCGAGTCGCTGGGAACCCTACCGAGGGAGCGCTCCAGAGGCAATGGGCTAAATTCGCCCCTGAGGGTGAATCCGGCCTGTTGCAGCCGGCGCCGCGCCCCTGCCGGCTCGCCTCGGTGTGCGGGGCCGGCGTCAAAGCCGTGCGGGCGATCCAGCTGCACGCCGGCCGCCGCCTGGAGCGCGAATCTAGGATCTGACGATCGAAGCGTCGCCCCGCGATCCTCGAGTCGGCCCTGAGTCGCCCGGGACGGACGAGTCGCGCGGCTCGCGCGTGGAGCACGCCCCGCCCGGCGGCGACGGGCCTTTCTCCCCGCGTCGATGGAAAAGCCCGGTGCGGGGACCATGGCTGACGTCGGTCTTCGGCCTCGTGCTCCTCATCGGAATCCCGATCGAGTTCGTCACGGGGCTCCTCTCCTATGCCGCCTACAACCCCAGGCTGGGCGAGGACCCCAACCCGGACCACGGGTTGTTCGGGCTGTACTTGTTCAACTGGGTGACGACCCCAAGCTGGTTCTACCGCCTCAACGAGAGCGTCCACGTGATGCTCGGCCTAGCGCTCGTTCCGGTCGTCCTCGCCAAGCTCTGGTCTGTGATGCCCAGTCTCTTCGCCTGGCCGCCCTGGCGTTCGGTGGCGCAGCTCTTGGAGCGGCTCAGCCTCGTGCTCATCGTCGGCGGCATCGTGTTCGAGATGAGCACGGGGATACTGAACATCGAGTACAAGAACCCGATCGAGTTCTACAGCGGGCACTTCTACGGCGCCTGGGCCTTCATGGCGGGGTTCGTCCTCCACGTCTGCGTGAAGTTCGTCGACATGGTTCGCGCCCTGCGTTCGAGGCGCTTTGGGACCGAGCTGCGCACCGGGCTGGCCGACACACGACCAGAGACGCTTGACGACGACCTCGTCGCCTTGCGCCCGGCGGCGCCCACCATCTCCAGGCGGGGAGTCCTCGGCTTGGTCGGAGGCACCTCGCTGGCCGTCATCGTGCTGACCGTGGGCGAGACATTCGGCGGGGCGGTGCGCCGGTTGGCGCTGTTCGGGACGCACTACCGGTCGCCGGACAGCGGCGCCAACCACTTCCCCGTCAACCACACCGCCGCCTCCCGCGGTATCACGGCGGCAAGCACCGGCCCCGACTGGCGCCTCCTCCTCGTGGGCGCGCGCCGAGTGTCACTGAGCAGAGACGAGCTCCTGGCAATGCCGCTCACGACGGCCGACCTGCCGATCGCGTGCACCGAGGGGTGGTCCACGACTCAGCGCTGGACGGGCGTCCCCCTCGCCGACCTCGCCCGTCTGGCCGGAGTGGAACACCCGGGCCCGACGCACCTCACGGCGCTTGATTCCGACGTGGTGGTCCTGTCGGGCTCACAGGTGTCGGCCTCCGACTCGATGCTGGCCCTGCGGGTCAACGGCGCCGACCTCTCCTTGGACCACGGGTTCCCGGCTCGAGTCATCGTTCCATCGGCCCCAGGCACGCTCAACACCAAGTGGATGTCCAAAATGGTGTTCTCGGAAGGAGCCGGCTGACATGGGCTGGCTGCGCCGCCACTACGGGGCCGGTCCCCTCCACCTCGTCGGGGTGCTGGCGTGCTTCGCCATAGCCGCCTACGCCGTGACTCGGGTGTTGGGCCAGACCGGCTGGAAGGGCATCTTCCTCTGGTTCGTGGCCTGCTTGATCGCCCACGATCTCATCGGCTGGCCCATCTACGCGCTGGCGGATCGCGCCTTGGTAGGCGCGGAGCGCCGCCACCCCGGGAGCCGTGCACTCGTGCCGTGGATCAACCATGTGCGGGTTCCCACAGTCATCTCCGGAGTGCTGTTGGCGATGTTCTTCCCGCTGATCTTCCGGCTCTCCAACGCCTACTACGAGGGCAGCACCGGGTTCAACGAGAACGTCTATCTTGTCAACTGGCTCGCCGTGAGCGGGATCCTCTTCGGTGCCTCGGCCTTCATCTACATGGTGCGTCTGGGTCTGGCGTACAGACGCAAAGCGCCTCGTTCGAGCGACGCTCCCACGCCCTGACCTCGCAAGCCTCCCAACACGGGCGCCGGCCCACCAGCATCGTTCGACCTCTCTCGACGTCGCGACGCCTCGCCCGCGACCGATCGTCCGTCGCCGTCCGGTAGGTTGCCGCGGACGGCCGGAGCTCAACCGAGAACGAAATGGCCAGGGCCGGGTGCTTGCCCACGTTGTCGGCCGTCGGCCATCGCCATCGGCTTCGCCGGGTCGACGGCTCGGTGACGAACAAGAGGAGGACGCATGATCGGCGACAAGCTCGAGCACTTTCAGGGCAAAGGCAAAGACCTGGCAGCGTTGCAGTCCCACATCGAGGAGTACCTGAAGAACGATGGCTTCACGGTCCAGACATCGTCACCGAGCGACCAAGGCGTCGTCATCCAGGCCAAGAAGGGCGGCTTCCTGCGCGGCGTAGTCGATGCGGACCGGGCGATGACCATCACCATCACCGGGAGTCCCGACGACTTCGCGGTCCGGATTGGAATCGGCAAGTGGCTCGAGCACCTCGGGGTGGCGGTGATCGAGACGCTGCTCATCTCGGATCTCTTCTTCGTTGTGGACGTGGCCGAGAGTGCCTGGAACGTCGAGATCGAGGACAAGCTCGTCAAGGACCTCAAGGCATTCGTCGGCTGACATCGTCTCTGAGGCACCGCTTCTGAGAGACCGCCGTCCCCCCTGCGGCCCGCCTCTCGGATGGTGACATCGTACGACGTCCAATGCGCTGGCATCCGATCGATCAGGTGGCGTGTCTTCCGCTCGCCCTCGCGCCGATCGCCGAGCGCGGGCGATTGGCGTCTTGACTACTCGCCCCGGTGAGTGAGCACCCTCTTCGGTCTCGTCCCGGACTCGCCTTGCGCCTTTTGAGGGTCGGGAGTGACTCGACCGTCGTCATCATGGTGTTCCGGACGCAGGCTCGGCGGGCCGCGCGCACGGCGGAGCCTCTGGCGGCAAAGATTTGGTAAAGGCTGTCCGAGCGGGATCCGAGAAGGGACAAGCTTGAGCGTGCGGCTACTCCTCGTGGAGGACGACGACAGGATCGCGATGCCCCTTACAGAGGGTCTCGAGCGGCAGGGATATGAGGTCGAACGAGTGAGTACGGCCGGGCAGGCGCTGGCTGCGGAGCGGGCGGATCTCGTCCTGCTGGATCTCGGCCTACCCGACCGGGAGGGGCTGGACTTGTTCAGCGAGCTTCGCGTCGGCTCGCCCGTGCCGATCATCGTGGTCACGGCTCGCGGGGACGAGCGGGACAGAGTGACTGGACTGAATCTCGGAGCCGACGATTACGTCGTGAAGCCGTTCGGTCTTCAAGAGCTCGTGGCGAGGATCAACGCTGTCATGCGTCGCTCCGGACCACGGGAGCCCGAGGGTGTGCAGCGCATCGGTCCTCTCGAGATCGATCGGCCGGCGCGGGTCGTGCGGGCGGGCGGCGTGCCGGTGACGTGCACTCCGAAGGAGTACGCCATCCTCGACCGCCTCGCCCGTCATCCTGGAGAGGTCGTCACGCGTCAGCAGCTCCTTGAGAGCGTCTGGGGGCCGAACTGGTACGGGGCGACCAAGATGATCGACGTGCACGTCGCCTCGCTGCGCAAGAAGGTGGGGTACCCGGACATCATCGAGACGCTGAGAGGCGTCGGCTTCCGATTGGTGGCGGGCGAATGAGAGGGCGCCTGCTCGGAGCCTTCCTGGCCTTCGCGGTCGTCGTCACCGTCGCCTTGGAGGTGCCCCTCGGTCTGAGCATGCAGACACGGCAGCAATCGTCGACGATATCGGCGCTGCGGCGGGACGGGACCTCGCTTTCGGTCCTGCTCTCTGATGCCCTTGACCACGACGAGCTCGATCGCGCCGTCGCGCTGGCCTCTCGCTACGCAGGGGCCACCGGCCGACAGGTCGTGGTCATCCAGAACGGCGCGGTGCTGCTGACGAGCGGTTCGGGCGCGACCCGATCGGCCCGCGACCCGGCGCTCGCCAAGGCGCTCAAGAGGGCGAGGTCTCGCACGGTCTCGGGTGAGACTTCCGGCGACCCGAATGGCTCCCTGCTCTATGTGGCACTGCCGCTCAGGGCCGAAGGCCATGCGAGTCGCGTCACTCAGGTTCTCCTCGTGACACTTCCGGCTGGCGTCGTGAACTCGGAAATTCGCCATGGGTGGCTCAAGCTCGGCGTCCTGGGCCTCATCGTGCTCCTCGGAGCGACTGTCCTCGCCTTGGCGATCTCGGCGTCCCTCATCCGCCCGCTCCGCCGCATCGAGGCGGCAGTGGATGCCATCGGCGGCGGTTCCCTCGAGGTTCGCGCCCCGGACAACTCGGGGCCGGCCGAACTTCGACGCCTGGCGGGCGCCATCAACTCGACGGCCGAGCGACTGATCCGGCTTCTCGAGGCGCAGCGCTCCTTCGCTGCCGATGCGTCGCACCAGCTCCGAACGCCGCTCACGGCGCTGAGACTGCGTCTGGAGAACCTCCAACCGCTGGACGGGTCGGCTGGTTCCCGAGACGTCACTGCCGCACTTGCCGAGCTAGCGCGCCTCTCGCGGCTGGTCGAAGCGCTACTGACTCTCGCCCGAGGTGACGGCGAGCAGCCGGTGCTCGTTCCCGTTGATGTCGGCGGCGTGGTGAGAGAACGCCTCGAAGTATGGAGACCCCTGGCGGACGAGCAGCAACTCGAGTTGGACGCATCCGTCGATTCCAATGCGAGCTGCTTGTCCGTACTCGCGTGGCCGGAGGCGCTCGAGCAGGTTCTTGACAACCTGCTCGCCAACGCCTTCGAAGCGACCCCGCGCGGCGGCCGGGTTCGCATCGAGGTGCACCATCGCGACACGATCGTCGAGATCCACGTGATCGACAACGGGCCGGGCCTTGCGCCAGCCGAGCGCGAGCGCGCCTTCGACCGGTTTTGGCGTGGACGCACCTCCGGCCATGAGGGCGCGGGCCTTGGACTCGCAATTGTCGAGCAACTCGTGCGTGCTTCCGGAGGCTCGGCTGCGCTCCAAGCCGCAGGCAATGGTGGCATCGATGCAACCATCCGCCTACAGGCGGCCTGAGCTTGCGTGATGACGGCAAGCACCCGACTGCCACGTCTCCCCCGTGGCGCCGCTGCCAGTGACCCTGCCAGTCCCCGTGGGGGCGGCCCGAGCACGCGTTGGCTGCTGCCGACCGTCAGCCGTGACCGCAATCGGCCGCGCGGCCTCCGTGCTGTCCGCTCTGGTCGCACCGGCGGCATCGGCGCCCCCGAGCACTCCGAGGTGGCCGCGGGCAAGCCGGGCCACCCGTAGGACCCCCCGAATCTTGGCCGATTCTTTACCAGGGCCGCGCTGCTCGCGGCTTCTCGTGCTAAGACACTGGGGAGGGAAGGCTACCGAACTTGAGTGCAGCATCGACGCATGAGCGACAGTTCGCTTCAGCCAGTCAAAGAGTCCCCTTTCGGCGGTGGCCTATGTCGAAGGTCCTCACGCGCCTATCTGCCGCCCTGCTGGGGCTGGCTCTCGTTGCCGCAGGCATCGCCGGTGCGGTTCGCTATGGCGTCACCTACTGGCTCTACCGGGGCTTCCCTGCTCCGGCGGCACCTGCAACGGTGGTGATCGTCGTGCCCGGAGGGACTCGCACCGTCCGGGTGGTGCCCGCCACCGTCGTGGAAACATCTCTCCGGAGCCCCGCGCTGGGTGGATGGGCCGATCCCCTCTACGTAGTGCTCCCACCGGGCTACGTCGAGCACCCATGGCTGCGCTATCCGGTACTGTACCTGCTCCACGGTAACCCCGGGGAACCACTGAACTTTCTCGATGCCGGCGACCTTCTCCCGGTTTATGAGGTGCTCGTTGCCACAAGACGGGTTCAGCCCATGATCATCGTGATGCCCAGTGGGTCGAAGAGCTTCTTTACCGATGAAGAATGGGCCAACGGAGTGCAACCGGGCAACGCTTGGGAGACCTTTGTGGCAAGCGATCTCGTGGAGTACATCGATGCTCACTATCGGGCCATCCCCGCGGGTAGCTCACGTGGCATAGCGGGACTCTCAGAAGGTGGTTATGCCTCCATCAACATCGGCCTTCATCATGCGGGAGAATTTGGGCTGATCGAAAGCTGGTCCGGCTACATGACGGCGGACGATGTTCCCGCCATCTTCGGCCGAAGAGCTGATCTGCTCAGCTATAACAGCCCAGCCTTCGAGGCACCGCGTGTGGCACCGAGATTGCGATCTCATCACGTCTTCGTCTGGTTCTACGACGGTACTGGTGACCTGTTCCAGACACAGAACAGGCTGTTCTCGGCCGAGCTCGCACGGTTGGGCGTCCGGCACGAATTTCAAACCGTTCCTGGGCACCACAGTTGGGCCCTCTGGCGGTCGATGATGAGCAACTCGCTCATCGTCGCCTCACAACATCTCAGCCATGGGTAAAGCGCCGAGCAAGAGCTCGCCTCGCTCGGCCGGCGGGCCGCCTCGCCCGGCGCAGCGCATCGAGGCTGCGCTCGCTGATGTCATGGGCTGTTCACACTCGGCCCGCGGGCACGTCGCCGTGTCGGCTTGGC
>DASPSK010000327.1:0-2273 GCA_035623975.1 Acidimicrobiales bacterium
CCGGACAGGTAGTAGTAGTAGAGCAGCTGCCGAGGCAGTGGCCCCTCTGGCGGTTCGCTGTCTTCGCGGACGTCGAGAACCGTGCCGAGGACGAGGCGGATGTCGTTGAGCGCCGTCATCCACTCCTGCACCTGCTCGGCGTCGAGCACTTTCGCCGTCGCCGTCTCCGAGAGCGTCTGCAAGGCCTGTCGGTGGTGCTCGAGCAGAGCCGAACGCGTGATGCCGACGTAATGGCGTTCCGCCTCGTCGTCGCGCGTGTAGGCGGGCGGGAACAAGCGCCGCAACGACGGCGGGACCGCGGGCACGCCCGCGATGGCTGGAAATTCCGGGCTACCGGCGTCGGGCGAGGGCTCTGAGGCATAGGCGTCCTCCCCCTCGGGCGGTCCGTCCTTGACGGACTCGAGGGCACCGAGGACCTCGTCGATCTGCCTGGGAAGGCTCGCCAGGAGCGCTCGCTCCGGTTGCGTCAGGCGAAGGACGCAACCGCCCGGGTGGTCTCTTCTCGGGAGGATCCTCTTCCTCACTTGCTGCTGGGCTCCATCGTCGCCCACAGCCCGTGCTGGTGGAGTCGGGTGACATCCAGCTCGGCCCTCGCCCGCGGGCCACTGGCCACGACGGCTCTCCCCTTGTAATGCACGTCGAGCATCAGCTTGTGCGCCTTCGACTTCGAGTAGCCGAAGAGCTTCTGGAAGACGAAGGTCACGTACGCCATCAAGTTGATCGGGTCGTTCCAGACGACGACAAGCCACGGCAGATCCACTTCGACCGATTCGTCGGTCGTCGGGCGATCGACCTCGACGGGAGCCGTCGCCGGACCCGGAGCCATGCCGCTCACGTCGCTCCGGCGACGGCGGCTCGGGCGGCACCGGCCGCTTCGCTCGCGCTCATGCCGTCGGCGGCCACGCGTGCCTTACGACGAGGGTGCTCGTGAGTCGACAGATAGAAACCCATCGCCGCCAGCCACAGCAACGTCACCCCGAGGAGATGGAATTCCACCACCCAGGCGGCATCGTGCAGGAAGAACTGCACGTAGCCGATGATGCCTTGCATCACGAGGAGCTCGAAGAGCCACCGCAGGTGCAACTGGACCGTCGCCGGCACGTTCGCCCGGTGAAAGGCGAAGAGGGAGGCGAGCGTCAGCCCGATCAAGAAGATGGCCACGTCGCTGTGTGCCTCGGCGATGTCCTTGAAGGCGATGGGGACGCGTTCGATCGGTTGGCCGGGAGAGCTCGGAGAACCGGCGTGCGGACCGGCGCCGGCGACCATCGTGCCGACGCAGCACACGACACCGAGCGTGGCGACGAGGAAACGAGCCAGCCAACGGAGATCGGGGGGCACGAGCGGCACTGACTCGGCCTCTTCATGCTCAGCGTCGATCGCGCTCCGGTGATAGAAGACGATGGCGACGGCCAACACGACGATCGTCAAGAGGAAGTGGCAGGCCACGAGGTAGGGGTTCAGCTTCGAGAGCACCACGAGCCCGCCGAGCACGATCTGGGCGACCACGCCACCGACGAGACCGCCCCCGAGCCAGCAGAGATCGCGGCGCCGCGGTGTGCGGGCGAACGCCACGACGAGCGCCAGTGCCGAGACGATGGTCACGGCGACGGTGACGAGCCGGTTGATGAACTCCACCATCGGGTGGAACGAGACGTTCGCCGTCAACTGGTGCTGGTAGCACGAGGGCCAGTCCGGGCAGCCGAGACCCGAGCCCGTCAGGCGGACGGCGCCGCCCGAGATCATCAAGAGGGCGTAGCAGATCACCGAGACAAGAGCGACCTTGCGTACGACGGACGGGGACACTGAAGGGAATCGCACCTCGGACGATCGTACGCGATGTCGGGCAGACAGAATTCGGCGGCGTGGCCGTCTCGGCCGTAGGATGAGATCGTGGCCCAGACAGTTCCCCTCGTGAGCGAGGGCCGCACGCTGGGCACTCGCCTCAAGGGCTTCGTGGCCTTGACGAAGCCCCGCATCATCGAGCTACTGCTCGTAACGACGCTGCCCACGATGATCGTGGCCCGCCGGGGACTTCCTTCCGGTTGGCTCATCCTGGCCACCCTCGCCGGGGGCACGCTCGCGGCCGGTGGAGCCAACGCCACGAACATGTTCCTCGACCGCGACATCGATGCCCTCATGAAGCGCACCGCCAAGCGCCCCCTCGTCACCGGGGCGGTCACGCCGGCCGAGGCGGTCATCTTCGCCATCGCCCTCCAGGCGGTCGCCTTCGTCGTGCTCTGGCAGTACGTGAACCTGATCTCGGCCGCGCTGGC
>DASPSK010000275.1:0-3031 GCA_035623975.1 Acidimicrobiales bacterium
ACCAAGAAGGCCGGCGCGGCCGCCGGCGAGGGCGGCGACACCGCACCCGCCGGCTCGGAGGCCGAGGCCCGGGACCGCGCCATCGCCGAGCGGATCGCCGAGCTCGAGGCCGCGCTGGCCCACGAGCGGGCCCGGGCGGAGTCGCCGCTCGTCGTGGGCGCGGTGCGCGAGCGGCTGCCCCGCAAGCGCAACTCCAAGACCTTCTCGTTCCGGGTGGCGGACTGCGAGGGCTACGTGACGGTGGGCGAGTACGAGGACGGGCGGCCCGGTGAGGTCTTCGTCAAGGTGTCGAAGCAGGGCTCGACCCTGGCCGGCATCATGGACGCCTTCTCGATCTCGGTCAGCCTCGGGCTCCAGCACGGCGTGCCGCTGGCCACCTTCGTGCGCAAGTACGCCAACATGAAGTTCGAACCGGCGGGGATCACGGACGATCCCGAGCTGCGGATCGCCAGCAGCCTGGTCGACTACATCTTCCGGCGCCTGGCGCTCGACTACCTCTCGCAAGACGAGCGGGCCGATCTCGGCGTGCTCTCCATGCAGGAGCGCACCCAGCCCACGCTGCCAGGCGTCGAGGAGATGGCCACCCCGTCGGTCGGCCTCGGCGAGGACGGGCTCAGCTCGGCCTCGGCCCTCTCGCCGACGGTCGGCTACGCCCACGACTTGCCCTCGCCACGGGCGGCCCAGCTCGACGCGCCGCTCTGCTACAACTGCGGCGACGTCATGCAGCGGGCGGGCTCGTGCTACGTGTGCGCGAGCTGCGGGTCGACCAGCGGCTGCTCGTGATGCACCTCTGGTGCTGTCCTGCGGGTCCTCCACGTGAGGCTGTTGGGATCCAATGCCACGGGCCGGAGGACGATTCTTCGTCGAGTCCAGCATCGAGGCCCAAGCCAAGCAACCCCCGAAGCAGGTTTCATGGAGACGATGTCCTGAGCTCCCCGTGGTGACAGGACTCCGGATGGCGCGCTAGAACGCCCTCGGGGCACCCGTGCCCCAAGGGAAATTGAGGGCGTGAGGAGCGGTGATGCGAAGAGGCATCAGATCCCGTCAAGGCGCAGGAGCTTTGGGCGTGCTGCTCGGCCTGGTGTTGGCGGCTTCGGCCTGCAGTCCAGCGTCGAGCTCGCCGCCTCCTTCGGCGCCGCACGGTCTGCCGGCGTTCTACGTCGTTCCTTCAGGGGTGGGCGCGAAGGCACCGGGCACCCTGCTCAAGTACGAGAAGACGTCTGTTGCCGGGGTGCATGCCACGGCCTACCGGGTGATGTACGTCTCGACGGGGATCGGGGGCAAGAACGTCGCCGTGACCGGCATGGTCTTCGTGCCGCCGACCGCGGCGCCGACGTCCGGACGTGACGTGGTCACCTGGTCGCACGGTACCAACGGCATGGGCGACATCTGCGCGCCGTCGACCAACTACACCGACGAGGACCTGACGACGATCCCGCCCGCCAGCCTGAACGCGCTCTTGGCCCAGGGGTGGGTGGTGACGGCGAGCGACTACCAGGGAGAAGGGACGCCACCGGACCTGCTCCCGTATCTGGTCGGGGACATCTCGGGAGACAACACGATCGACATCGTGCTCGCCGCCCACCAGCTCCGCGCGGCGGACACGTCGAAGCACTACGTCGTGTGGGGCCACTCGGAGGGTGGCCAGACGGCAATGTTCGCCTGGGAGGCGGGAGAGACCTACGGAGCCCGGCAGGGCTTCACCATGCTCGGAGCGGTGGCCGGGGCTCCTCCGACACAATTCGCCGCGATCTATGCCTTCCTCGAGACGAGCCCGTACCGCTTCTACCTCTACATGGCGACGGTGGGCTACAACGTCGCCTACGGCAATGCGGCGGTGCCGCTCCGGCAGATCTTGACGGCGAAGGCGATCAGCCTGCTCCCCGCGCTGCAGAAGGGCTGCTTCGACTATCTCGAGAACACCCTCGACAAGTACACCTACTCGCAGCTGATCAAGGAGAACCCGACCCAGATGGCCTCGTTCGCACCGATCTTGTCGGAGAACGACCCCGGCCTCTTCTCGAACGTCCCCTCGGTGCCGCTGCTGATCATCCAGGGTGGCGCCGACGAGCAGATCCCGGTCGTCACCACGCAGATCCTCTACACCCACCTCTGCGGCCTCGGTGCGAACGTCGAGCGCTGGATCTATCCGGGTCTCGACCACTTCGGGGTGATCGCCGTCTCCACCAAGGACATGGTCGGCTGGATCGCGCAACGTTTCGCCGGGGCCGGCGTGTCACCTGCTCCGGTCGGTGTCGCCGGCGTCCAGACCGAGAGCTGCGGGACGCCCACGACCGGGTCGCCGGCCGGCTGATCTGACAGGCGGCCGGAGCCTGGGGCGCCACCTGGCCGGCCGCCGAGCCCGTGACGGCGACCGGCTGAGCCGCGCCCACCGGCGCCGGTCGCGGCCGTAGAGTCCGAGCCGATGGACGGCAGTGCCCCGCCTGGCGGACAACGACGCCCGGCCCATGCGGGGCGGCACGGGCTCACCCGGGAGACCGAGAGGCGCCTGGCGGCACTGGGGAGCCAACTCCCGCCACCGAGCGAGGAAGAACGCAAGATCATGGCGCACGACCGGGCGGTGCGCATCACGCGGCGCCTGGCGGCGTCCTTGGTGGTCGTGCTCGTCGTGCTCCTCGGCGCCGGGGCCGCGGCGCAGTGGCTGCGGCCCGTGCCCCAACCCGCCTTGGAGGGGCTGACGACGATCCACATCCCCGGGACCTCACCGTCGCTGCCGTGGCCCGCTACGGGTGAGGCCGCGATGGTCGTGCCGGGGCTGACCGGCCTCGGACAGTCCCGCGGCAACCGGCCGGCACCCATCGCGGGGCTGGCCGGGGTGCTCACGGCGTACGTCGTCGTGAAGGACCACCCCCTCGCCACCGGCGGCGCCACCGGACCGAGCATCTCGGTGACGCCCCAGACACTGGCCGCCTACCAAAACGGCAGCGCGGCGGGTGAGCCCGAGGTGACGGTGGCTGCCGGCGAGACCCTCACCGAGCTCGAGGCGCTCGAGGGGCTCCTCGTCGACTCG
>DASPSK010000295.1:0-11887 GCA_035623975.1 Acidimicrobiales bacterium
GCAATCCGGCGACGGGGCGCCTCATCCGTTTCGTGCAGGGCGGAGGGGAAAAGGAGGTGGACGGCGCCGTGCGCGCCGCCCACGAGGCGCAGCGGACCTGGAGCAGGCGGTCGCCCCGCGAGCGCGGGAAGTACCTGCTCGCCGCCGCCCGCCTCATCCGGGAGCATGCCGACGAACTCGCCGCCCTCGAGTCGCAGGAGATGGGCAAGCCCGTGAGCCAGGCCCGCAACGTCGACGTCGAGCAGTGCATCGTGCTGTTCGAGTACTACGCCGGCCTCGTCGAGGTACTCCCGAGCCAGGTGCGCGACCAGGGCTACGCCCTCGACGTGACGATGATCGAGCCCTACGGGGTGATCGCCGGGATCGTCCCCTTCAACTGGCCGCCGCTGCACGTCGGAGGTAAGGCCGCTCCGGCGCTCGCCGTGGGCAACGGCGTCGTCCTCAAGCCGCCCGAGCAGTGCCCGCTCGTCATCATGCGGATCGTTGAGCTTGTGCAGTCCGTGTTGCCGGACGACGTCCTGCAGGTCGTGCCCGGAGGCGCCGAAGCCGGCGCCACCCTCGTGAAGCACCCGCTCGTCGGCAAGGTCATCTTCACGGGCTCGGCCGAGACGGGACGACAGATCCTCCGCGACGCGGCCGACACGCTCACGCCGACCCTGATGGAGCTCGGCGGCAAGAACCCAATCATCGTCTTCGATGATGCCGACCTCGAGGAAGCCGTCGTGGGTGCCATCGAGGGAGGGTTCTTCAATCAGGGTGAGGCCTGCACGGCATCGTCACGCATCCTCGTCGAGGCCTCGGTGCACGACGAGGTAGTCGAGCGCCTGTCGCGGGCGGTGCCACGTCTGCGAGTCGGGGACGGGGCGGACCCGGCCACTCACGTGGGGCCTATGGTCAATGCCGACCAGCAGCGGCGTGTGCTCGACTACATCGAGATCGGCATCGGCGAAGGTGCCACGGTGGCCGCCCAGGCGGCGATCCCCGACGACCCGGAGCTCGCCGGCGGCTACTTCGTCCCGCCGACGATGTTCACGGGGGTGGCGCCGACGATGCGCATCGCGAAGGAGGAGATCTTCGGCCCTGTCATCTGTGTCATCGCCTTCTCGGACGAGGAGGAGGCTGTCGACATCGCCAACGGCACGCCGTTCGGCCTGATCGCCGGCGTCTACTCGAGGGACTCGGTTCGCACGCTGCGGGTGAGCCGCCAGCTGAAGGCGGGCATTGTCTTCGTCAACAACTTCAACCGCGTCTTCGTCGGCACGCCCTTCGGGGGAACGGGGGACAGCGGCTTCGGCCGCGTGCACGCTCCCGAGACGCTGCGGGAGTTCGGCCGGAGCAAGAGCATTCGGCTCCCGTCTGGGGAGGCCCCCATCCCTCGCTGGTCGGCGGCCGACGACGTTCTCTCCTGACCGACGGACCTCCGCTGCCTTCCTGCCGCTCGAGCTCGGGAAGGGAAGCATCCCGGCGAGGCCGCACGTCTATCTGGCCGCGACGTTCGCGATCGCGACGGCCGGACGCCAGCGTGGCGCACTGAGTTTTGATATATGATGTGGCACCGGTAGGGGGTGGCTGTGCATCGGTCGATAGGTCCATGCTGAGCGTCGAGGACATTCGAGGCGTCTACGTTCTCCCCCCGACCCCGTGCAAGGAGGGAGGCGGCGGCTGGGACTGCACGGACTCGGTCGACCTCGAGGAGACCGCCGCCATGACCGGGTTTCTCCTGCAGCCAGGCGTCGCCGGCCTCGGGCTCTTCGGCACCACCGGGGAGGGGCACTCGCTTCTCTACGAGGAGAAGCTCGCGGCCGCTCGAACGGTTGTCGAGACCGTGGCCGGTCGAGCACAAGTCTTCGCCGGCGCCACGGCGCTCGGCACGCGGGAGGTCATCCGGCAGATGCGCGGCCTGAAGGAGGTCGGCGTCGACGGGGCGCTTGTCGGCCTTCCCCTCTGGCAGACACCGACGGTGGAGAACGCCGTGGGCTTCTTCGCCGATCTCTCCGAGGCGGTGCCCGACCTCCCGGTCATGGTGTACTCGAATTCGTGGTTCTTCAAGATGAAGTTTCCCCCCGCCTTCTGGCTCGGGGTCCGGATGCGGGCACCGACCGTCGTCGCCTCCAAGCAAACTCACGGCTTCGAGCACTACCTCGAGGAGCTCGACGCGGTCGATGGCCGCATCAACCTCATGCCGGGGGAGTTCGGGGTCTTCGCGGCCTGGCGCCTGGCGCCTGATCGGATCACGGCGCTCTGGTCGACGCAGGCGGCGCTCGGTCCCGAACCGTCCGTGGCCCTCATGGCGGCCATCGAGAAGGGTGACCCCGCCACGGTGGAGGCGGTCATCGCGGACTTCCAGGCAGTCCCGCCCTATGCACCGCCTGGCGCCATGAAGGACTTCGACTACACCGACGACTTCGCCAGGTACAACACACAGGTCGCCAAGTGGCGGCTGAATGTGTCCGGCGTCATCAAGGCAGGCCCGCTGCGGCCGCCCTACACGGATCTGCCCGAGGAGTGGAAGCGGCAGGTCGAGAAGGAAGTCGAGGGGTTCGCCGCCTTGCGGGCGAAATACACCGATCCCCTCGGGAGAACGTCAGACGGAGGTGCAAGGCATGGGAATCAGGCTCGGTAGCGAGTACCTGGAAGGCATCCGCGACGAGCGCGAGGTCTGGCTGGAGGGCAAGCGGATCGACGACGTCACGGCAGACCCGCAGCTCGAGGGGTGCGCCAAGGCGCTCGCCGGGATCTACGACCTCCAACACGAGCCCGAGCACCAGGATCTGTTGACCATGCCGTCGCCGACGAGCGGAAGCCGCGTCAGCCTCGGCTACATCGAGCCGCGCTCGGTCGACGACCTTGTCCGCCGCCGCGAGATGATCGAATTCCTCATGCGCCGGACGGGCGGGACCGCCGGTCGCCTGCCGGAGTACATGGCCTCCATCGTCGTCGGCCTCTACGACGTGAGGCACTTCCTCGCCGAGGTGGACCCCGCCTTCGCCACGAACATCGCCGACTACCTCGAGTACGTGAGGGAGAACGATCTCTCGCTCACCCACAGCTTCGCCGACGCACCCCACGACGCCCGACTCTCGCGCGACCAGTTCGAGAACCTGAGAGTCGTCGAGGAGCGCTCCGAAGGGGTCGTGATCCGCGGCGTCAAATCGGTGGCGACCCTCGGTCCGTACGCCGACGAGTACCTCGCCCTCGCCCCCAACCGTCCGGGCCTCTCGTCTGACGAGATCGTCTACTTCGCCATCCCCGTTGCCACCCCGGGACTGCGGATGTACTGCCGTCCCTCGTTCTCCAACGCCAATCTCGCCAACCACCCGTTGAGCACGAGGTTCGACGAGATGGACGCCTGGGTGATCTTCGACAACGTCTTCGTGCCCCGCGAACGGGTCTTCTACATGCAGCGCACAGAGTCACACCGGGACCTGCTCAACCAGATCCTGTCGTGGGCCTTCTACCACATCCTCATCCGCATGGCCTGCAAGGCGGAGGTGCTCGCCGGCATCGGTGCCGCCATCAGCGACTACCTCGGCAAGCAAGACCAGGTGCCTGTGCAGCTGGCGCTGTGGGAGCTCTACTCCTACGTGGAGACTCTCAAGTCCTTCATCCGCCGCGCCGAGGCGGAGGCGATCACCTCGCCGTCGGGACTCGTCATCCCGAACCCGGTCTACATCACCCTGGGCCGCACCCACGGCGTCGAGCGGCACCCGCACATGCTCCAGCTCGTGCGGGAGCTGTCCGGCTCGGGGCTCGTGATGGCGCCCGGCGAGGCGGAGATGGACAACCCCGACATCCGCTCGGACGTCTCCCGTTACCTCGTCGGCCCGGACCTGCGAGCTCCGGAGCGCTTCCAGCTGCTCAAGCTGGCCTGGGAGTACACCTCGGAGTCGTTCGGCTCGCGCCAGCTCCTCTTCGAGATGCACAATGCCGGCGCACAGCTCACCACCCAGCAGCGGCTGGCGCGCACCTACGACGCCTCTGCGCACGTGAAGCTCGCCAAGCAACTCGCCGGGATCTCGGAATGACCCCACAGACACACCGTCCGAAGGTTCTCGAATCGAGGGGGCCGACATGGCGATAGAGATGCTCGAAGGACCGGCCACCTGGACGGCAGCCGATATGGAGGCGAGCGGCGAGTGGAAGATCGAGCTCGGTGACGCCTACGTCGCCGAGCTCCTCGAAGCACTCCGAGCGGTCGAGCGTCCGGGAATCGAGGTCGTCCAGGTGACGAAGGGCGATTTCGTGCTGCCCAGCCTCGGGCCCGTGCTCGAGGGCGTCGTCGACGAGCTGATGGACGGACGCGGCTTCGTGCTCCTGCGAGGCGTCCCGGTCGACTCCCTGTCCGAACGGCAGGTGGAGCTGATCGCCTGGATGATCGGGCTCCACATCGGCATCCCCATCCAACAGGGCGCCAACGGCGCCCCCCTCATGCATGTGCGGGATCAGGGCATCGACAAGAGCCATCCACTCGCCCGCGGCTACCAGCACCGCGCCCACCTCGACTACCACACCGATTCACCTGACGTCGTGGCGTTGCTGTGCATCCGGCCCGCCATGCTCGGCGGGGTGAGCACGATCGTGAGCTCCGTGGCGGTGCACAACGAGATCCTGCGGACGCGGCCCGACCTCGCCGAGGTGCTCTACGAGAGCTGGTGGCACGACCGGCGCCGCGGCGACGGGCCCGACAGCTTCTTCCAGTGCCCCATCTACGCCGTGAACGACGAGAAGAAGCTGTTTGCCTACTACGGCCCGGACTACGTCCGATCAGCTTCGAGGGGGGAGGGCATCCCGGAGCTCACGGCACGCCAGATCGAGGCGATGGAGCTCCTCGAAGCCACGAACAACGATCCGCGGTTCGTGCTCAACATGAACTTCCAGCCCGGCGACGTCCAGTTCCTGAACAACTACGTGATCATGCACGGCCGGACGGAGTACGAGGACTATCCGGAGCCCGAACGGAAACGGGATCTGATTCGCCTCTGGCTCACCGTGGACCGGGAGCTCGCTCTGCCCGCCTCGATCTCGGATCGGGGGCTCATGTCGCGATCGGTCGCCTTCCAGCGGTGACGACGAGCGTGGTGCCGACGCTGCCGGCGACCGCCGGCTCGCTATCCGGGGCCGCCGTACCGTCGCGACCGACGGTCGGAAAGGATGCAGCAGTGGGACGGGATCGAAGCCTCCCGACCTTGCCTGCCACTCGGGATCTCTGGTATGTAATATACCCCATTCCCGGTGAGCGACGTCAGGCGCCTCGTGCTGGCCAGCCCACTTTGGGGAGGTCGTCGCCCAGCCGGAGGCGACTCGGGACGATGCAGTGAGCGCACATATGTCAGGACTGGCTGAGCAGACCTCGGAAACTTCCTCGGTGCCCTCGTCGACCGTGCGCCGGGAGGACTGCGTGCTCATCGAGGGGGTCACGAAGGGCTTCGGCGAGGGCGTCGCACGAGTGGCCGCCGTCGACGACGTGAGCCTGTCAGTGGAACGCGGGCAGTTCGTCACCGTCATCGGGCCGAGCGGTTGTGGCAAGACGACCCTGCTTCGCATTGTGGCCGGTCTGCTCGGCGTAGACCGCGGGGAGGTCTCCATCTTCGGCGAGTCGGTCGCCGTCGCGACCGAGCGCAAGCACATTGGGTTCGTGCCACAGTCGCCCGCTCTGTTTCCCTGGCGGAGCGTGCTCGACAACGTTCGCCTCCCCCTCGAGGTGAACAAGAAGGCCGCCGCCTCGGGCCGGGCGGTCGTCGATCCCGTGGCCCTCCTCCAGTCCTTCGGGCTCGGCCACGCCCTCCGCCGCCGTCCGGCAGAGCTGTCCGGTGGCATGCAGCAACGGGTGGCGATCGCCCGCGCCTTCGTGTTCGACCCGCCGATCCTCCTCATGGACGAGCCCTTCGCCGCCGTCGACGAGCTGACCCGCGAGTCGTTGCGCCACGAGCTGCTGTCCATCTGGCAGGCGAACAAGAAGACCGTCATCTTCGTCACGCACTCGATCGCCGAGGCCATCGCCCTCTCTGACGCCGTCGTGATCATGTCGCCGCACCCCGGTCGCATCCAACGGATCGTCCCGGTGAACCTCCGTCGCCCCCGTGACGAGATGGTGGAGACGACGTCCGACTTTCACGAGCTCGAGCGCGAGGTCCGCATGGAGATCCGAAGCGGGTGGGCCCGATGATCGACGAGACCGTCGCCTCCGATCTCGCACCGGGCGTCTTGCATACGTCCACCACGGCCGGGGAAGCGGCGGCGCCGCCCTCCCGCACGCGCGAGCTGCCGACCTGGGTACGCCCGAAGATGTGGCTGCCACCCCTAGTCGCCATGGCGTTGCTAGCGGTCGCCTGGCAGCTCTACGCCATCCACAACCCCTACGTGATCCCGAAGCTCCAGGAGATCTTCGGGAATCTCGGTAACCGGCCGGGCTTCTATTTCCACAACGCCCTCACCACCCTTCAGGAGGCGGCCGTGGGTGCCGGCGTCGGCATGGGAATCGCCTTCGTCCTCGCGATCGTCATGTCGTACGTGAGGATCGTGGAGCGAGCCGTACTCCCGCTCGCCGTCGTCCTCAACGTGACGCCCATCATCGCCGTCGCACCCGCTCTCGTCGTGGCTTTCGGCTTCGGGATGATGCCGAAGTACATCATCACCTCGGTTCTCGTCTTCTTCCCGTTCCTCATCAATTCGCTCATCGGTTTGCGCTCAGTGGATCCGCTGGCGCTCGACCTTATGAAGACGCTGCACGCCTCGCGCTCGGAGATTCTCTGGAAACTCCGGCTGCCGAGCAGCCTCCCGTTCCTCTTCGCGGCGGCTCGCATCTGCGCGCCCCTCAGCATCATCGGCGCGGTCGTCGCCGAGTTCGTCGCCGCCGGGCAGACGAACGGGCTCGGCGTCCTCATCGTCACGGCCGCATCGCTCGGAGACCTGAAGACCATCTACGCCTCCGTGGTCGTCCTCGCCGTCATGGGTATCGCCGTCTTCCTCCTCGTCGTGTTCGTCCAGAGCCGGATGCTCACCTGGCACAGCTCGTCGACGGTGAAGGAATGAGCTGCGCGGCGACGAGGCAACGCGGCTTTCAGCGGGCTCAGGAAGGGGGCGAATGCCGCGCCATTCCGGCCCTCGCATTCTCAGATAACTCACCCAACAAGACAAGGGGGGACCATGAGTAACAGGAAGCGGAAGATCGTCGGGGTCGGCTTCGGCGTGATCGTGGCGGCGACGGCTCTGGCGGCCTGCTCGTCGTCGTCGCCTGCGCCGACCAGCACGAGCGCGAGTTCGCGTTCGCTGATCAGCGCCTCGGAATGCGCCGCCAATAAGGCGGCGGGGACGATCAACTACGTCTCGCCGTTCGGCTTCGACGGGTCTGCGGGCATCATCGACGTGTTCGCCGCCCAGAAGCTCGGCTACTTCAAGGACCTCTGCCTCAACACGCAGATGATCACGAACTCGGAGGACTCGACGACCCTCGTCTCCTCTGGAGCAGCGACGACGACGAACGTGGGGTCTGCGGCCGACTTCCTCGTGGCCGCCGCCAGCGGTGCCGACATCACGGCGGTGGCCACCTACGGGGACACCTCCGACTACTGCATCATCACGCGGAAGAACATCACCAGCCTCAAGGAGCTCGAGGGCAAGACCCTCGGCTACCACTTCGTGCAGGAGGCCCCGGACCTCGAGATGCTTGCCGCAGCCGGGGTGGACATCAGCAAGATCGACATGGTCGACACCACGAACTACGACCCCAACCAGATCCTCCAGGGCAAGATCGACGCCGTTGACTGCTACCGGTCGAACGAGCCGCTCACCTTGAAGGCTGAAGGGGCGAAGTTCAACGAGTTCACCCCTGCCATGTTCGGCGTCACGGGCACCTACAACGTCGAGTTCTTCAACACCAAGTTCCTCGACGCCCACTACGGAGCCGCCAAGGACTGGATGCGGGCGGACCTCCACGCCTTCGCCTACTGCGAGCAGAACAAGGACGCCTGCGTGAACATCGAGGGCCAGGCCGCCAAGGCGGCGGGTGCAGAGTTCATCACGAGCCACGAGCAGCAGGTCTGGGGGCTCGAGAGCGTACTTTCCGAGAAGTACACGCTGCCCGGCGAGGGCATCGGTGTCGAGTCCCAGGCGGAGTGGCAGCCGGAGGCCCAGGAGGTCGTCAAGTTCAAGCTCATCAAGGGTGCCGTCCCGTCGCTCAGCAAGTACCAGAACACGACCATGGTCGCTTCCTTGTACAGCGGGAAGACCCTCATTTGGCCATAGACGACCGCCTCGTGCCCGAGGTCCCGGTGGGAGGGGCCAGAGCGTGAAGATCACGGCGGTGACCGTGATCCCGGCGAGCTATGCCACCGACGACAGTCCGCCCTTTCGCCGGTCGTTTGCCGTCGTACGGGTCGACACTGACGAGGGCGTCACGGGGTGGGGGGAGGCCAGTGACTGTTACGGTCACCGATACCCCCTCACCCTGAAGGCCCTCTTCGAGGAGACCATCCAGTGGCTCGTGCTCGGGCGGGATCCGCTCGCTCTCGAGGATCTCATGTGGCGGCTCCGCCGGAGCCTGTACGCCCCTCTCGGTGCGCGCGGACTCGTGATCCAGGCGCTCTCGGCCGTCGACATCGCCCTGTGGGACATACGCGGCAAAGTCGTCGGGCGCTCGATCTCGGAGCTGCTCGGCCGGAAGCGGGACAGCGTCGAACTCTACGCGGCCGGGAAACCGGCGCTCAACGAGAGCCCCGAGTGGAACGTCGAGTTCCTCTCGCCCCTTCTCGAGCGCGGCGTCAAGGCCGCCAAGGTGCGCCCCGGCCGCGACCTCGCCTGGGATGTCGCCATGGTGACGCGGGTGCGGGAGCTGCTGCCCGACGACGTTGCGATGTTCGTCGACGGCAAGTACAACTACACCTTCGAGTCCGCCGAGCGCCTCTCCCGCGTTCTCGGCGACCTCGGCGTCCGCGCTTTCGAGGAGCCGATCCCGTACCTGGATCTGGACGTGGTGCGGCGCCTCGCTGACGTCTCACCGGTCGATCTCGCCTACGGCGAGCACGCCTTCACGGTGCACGACTTCCGAGACCTGCTGTTCCGGGGCGGCGTCCTGCGGCTCGAACCTGACGTGACGGTGTGCGGAGGCTTCACCGAGGCGGTCAAGATCCTGCATCTCGCCGAGACGCACGGGGCCCACATCCTGCCGCACTGCGGCGGGCTCACCTCCATCGGTATGGCGGCGAACCTCCAGCTCGTGGCCACGTATCCCGACCACACGTACTTCGAGTACGACGCCCGGCCCTATCAGCCGCTGCGCGACGAGACGGCGGAGTCGGCTCCGTTCGAGCTCGCCAAGGTGGTCGATGGCGCACTCGCCATCCCCAACGGCCCCGGCCTCGGGATCGAGGTGGACGAAGCGGTCTTCGCCAAGTACCCCTACGAGATCGACGAGCGCATCGCCAGCACTTTCCCGACGTACACGACACCGCACGTCTAGGGGTCGGGTCTCCGGCAAACGCTGCCATTTTTTTTTCTGGGCGCCGTGGCGAGTTTTGTAGACCCTTCACGTGCTCGGCCTCCTCGAGGCTTCTGAGTGCTGGCCGTCGCGGCCGGACACGATGGATGATCTGATCGATCCCCGCCCTTTCCGGTCAGCAATCCACGGCAGCTCGCAGCGCGCGGCAAGCCTCGACCATACGTATCGGATCGAGTGAGCAAACGCGATCGACAAGGTAACTCTTGGGTACCACCCTCAGATTGTCGAAGGAGGCGGCGCAATCAATGGGCATGCCATCGTCAACACCAAGGCGCACCTCGGTTGGGATGCCACGGACTGTGCGTGTGATCGGAGCAGCCAACACGTTGTGAAGCACTGGAATCGCGGCTGAACGGGTCATCACCAAGAAAGGGCGCCGGCCGATGTCCTGGATCTCACCCCACCAGACTTCGCCGCGTCGCGGCTCATTTACCAAGGCTCGTCCAGGATCGCATCACGCAGTGAGGCCACGGCGGCTTCCTGCTCGGTCTCACCGGCAGGTATGCGTCGATATCCCTCTATGACAGCCCGATCGATCTGACGCCGCCGTTCCGAGTCCACCACGGCCTCGAGGCCGGTCCGGACCGCCGCCGCGCGGCTGTCGTAGATACCTTGGGCGACGAGTTCGTCCACCTCGGCTAGTAACTCCCTGGGGAGTCGTACAGCGATCTGCTCCGTAGCCACACGATCAGTATACCACTGTGGGATTCAGATCGGTATACCAAGGAGCACAGTGCCGGAAGCCGTTCGATCGAGTAGCCGGAGGGTCGGACTGGGCTGAACGAGTCCACCTTCGCCTCCGCCAGGTTGTGTCGGGAGAGAAGGGACCGGGGCCAAAAGCGGCCCCACAACTGCGGGAAGATCCAGCTAGAACGGGTTGTCCAGAAGCGAAAAGAAAAGGCACCCAGGTGGACAAAAGACACAGAACCGCAACACCCACCCACCCACCCACCCACCCAAGAGGAGGGAGGTGTGATGGTCACAGGTCTAGGCGCATCTCCTGGCCGCCTGGCCGCCTCTTGAATCCGAATTGCCGATACAGAGGTAGGCCGTCTGGCGTTGCGTGCAGCTCGACACGATGCACGCCGACCGCTCGGAGATGATCGAGGAGCAGGAGCAGTACGTTCCTGGCCATCCCCTGACGCCGCCAGCGCGGGTCAGTGGAGAACGAGGACAGATAGGCCGCCAGCCCGCTCGGGTTGAGGGGAGATGGAACCTGGGCTGAGACTTCGGCCAAGCCCGAAGACGCCAGGCCGATTCCGTCGGGTGCATCGGCGACAGCCGCCACGATCTTGCCATTCTGCAGGCGTTCCTGGAGGTAACCGTGGCAGGCATGCCGCCACGCGTCGTCGGACGCGTCGATCCCCATGGCCTCGAACATAAGCGCCCTGAGGCGGACCAACTCGGCGGCGTCGTCCGGGGTGGCGAAGCGAGCGTCCGTAAGCACGTCTAACTCTGGCAGATGTCCCACCCAGCGGAGGGCTCACGCCCACGGAGTGATTCAGGTTCAGGTTTGCCCGAGCGCGGGGAGCGGCGAGACAGCCGCAAGCTCACGGCATGGGCTGGTAGTCCTTCGTCGGATCGAGCTTGAGCCGTCGCAGCGGTGAGCCGTCGACGCCGATGACGCTCACGTGCTTGCGGGCGACATGATCACCCGCTCGTAGGGGCACCCAACTCCGATGTGGTGCGGCTTCGAGATGCAGCGCAGCGTCACCGTTTCCGGTCTTGTCCACGTTGTCGCGACGGACCCGGTAGCTGGCGACGTCGATCCTCGGGCCGACGTGCGCGTCACCGCCGTGCCGAAAAGCTGGGAGCAGAATCTCGTCGGTGTCCCTCAGCTTCGGGAAGGGACCCCCGCCCCTTTGCTCGTCTGCACGACGGATGGGGCGCTACCCGCCGAGAATTTGGCCATCCGTTCACTCAGGCATCCCCGGCCGTTAAGACTGCGTTTACCTCCCTCTGCAAGGCTCCCGAGATTAATTTCACAGCCGCCGGGGTGAGACAGTGAAGCTGACACGAGGCGCCGCTGTGGTGGGGAGCGCCGTGCTCTTTTTGAGCGTCCTATCGGGCGTCGTAGGCGCGCGTCCGGCAGTGGCCAGCTTCGGCGGTGGCAACGGGGATCTGGATTTCGTGGCCGACTGCGGCAACGGGCAGCAGGTGTGGAGCGTCTCCGGCTCGACGACGAACAACACCTGCACCTCGTACACCGCCGAGACAGGGGGAGCGACGGACGCGACGCCGTACTTGTCCCAGTCCGGGACGATGCTGTACTTCGCCAGCAACCGTAGCGGTCCCTGGACGATCTACTCCGTGCCGTACCCGAACGGCTCCAACGTGAGCTCGACCGGCGACGGAGCGACGCCCTTGACCAATCCGGGTACTACATCGGAC
>DASPSK010000307.1:0-6694 GCA_035623975.1 Acidimicrobiales bacterium
GGCCGCCCAGGCGAGGAGACTCGGGTCGTCTCGGAGCTCGTCCGAGCTTGTGAGAATCGCCACGGCCTGCCGAATCCGTCGGGGTCCTCGGTCACCCGCCCCTGAGTAGACGAGCGCCATGCCTTCAGCCATGGCGGCGAAGAACGCCGATCCGGCGTCGAGGCAGGCGCTCGCAAGCACGGAGATTTGGTCGACGATGCTGCCCATCGCTGCAGCGTCACCAAGATAGAAGCAAGCGTGCAGCGCATCCGCCAGCATGGTGACGGCCCTCGGCGGGTCGATCTTCGCCGCATCCTCTGCCGCCGCCAGCAGGATGCGCCGGCCCTCGAAGACGTGGCCTCGTCGGATGGCGACGTGCCCACGGAGGTGCTCGATGGAGACGCGGACACCCGGTTCCGGCCCATAGCTGTCTGCTTCGTCCAGCAGAGCGTTGGCTCGATCGCCGAGGCCGCTGAGCCATGCCGCCTCGGCGGCGGCGAGGAGCATGCGGCTCCGACGCTCGTCGTCGGGAGCCAGCGAGCCGGCTCGTTCGAACGTGCGGGACGCGACGTCGTACGCGCTCCGATCGCGTGCACGGATCCCGGCCTGTTCGAGTGCCGACGAGGCGACGGCATCCGGGCCGACGGCAGCGAGCGCCAGGTGCCAGGCCCGACGGTCGTCGTCCGCGTCCGGCAAGGCATCGGCGAGCGCACGATGCACCGCCCGTCGCTCGGCAGGCGCGGCGCGCCCGTAGACGGCAGAGCGCGCGAGGGGGTGCCGCCACTCGATCCGCGTGCCTCGGACGTCGACGAGCCCGGCCGCTTCGCCGGGAGTGACGTCGGCGACGTCGAGCCCGAGCGCCGAGGCTGGTCGCACAAGCGCCGAGAGGTCGGAACTGTTGCTGGCCGCGAGCAGCACGAGCATCTGGCGCGGACCCGAGCAAAGGGAATCAAAGCGCTGTGCATACGAGTTCGCCACACTCGCCACGATGGGAACCGGTTCGTGCAGCGGTGTCTGCTCCAACCACGCACGCTCGTCGCTCAACTCCAGAAGCGCCAGCGGGTTACCGCCTGTCTCACGATACAAGCGGTCAGCGAGTGGTTCAGCAACCGCGTTCTCTGCGAGCCCAGGAGCCCGTCGCCGCAGCAGCTCCGCCGAGGCGGCGCGGTCGAGACCGTGAAGCCGTAGCCGAGGCAGATCGGCTCCGTCGAGAAGCGATGGCTCGTCCTCCCGCACCGCGAGCAGGACGAGGACAGCATCTGCGACCAGTCGACGAGCGGCGAACAACAGCGCGTTAGCGCTCGACCCGTCCAGCCAGTGGGCGTCGTCGACAGTCACGAGGAGCGGTAAGTGCTCGGCGTGGGCGGCGAGCAGGCTCAACGTCGCGGCGCCGATGGCAAAACGATCCTCTGCGCTGGCGGGCCGGAGCGCCAAGGCCCCCTCGAGAGCGGTGGCCTGCGGCCGCGGGACGCGCTCGAGCGAAGCCAGAGCCGGCCGGAGTAGCTCGAAAAGTCCAGCAAAGGGGATCTGCGCCTCAGATTGCACGCCCCGGGCACGAAGGATGTTCATGCCGGCTGCCCCGTCCTCCGCATACGCCAGCAGGGCAGACTTGCCGATGCCCGCCTCGCCGACAATGGCAAGGACTTCCCCGCGACCCGACCGAGCGGCGGCCAGGGACTTGTCGATCACCGACTGCTCTCGATCACGCCCAACGAGCACTGCGGGCAGTGTACGACCCACCCTGATGCGAAGGCGGCGGCATGCCGTCACCTACGAACGAGAACTAGGTGGGCGCTGGAAGCGACGCCAACCCCTCCGCTCGTACCGTCCCATTGTGACCAAACGGTCGCGCGTAAACCAAACAGTAAGGAGGCAGACGATGACGATCATCGAACAGGGGCGGGAGCTCGATCCGGAGCAGCTGATGGCATTCGTGTTCCGCGCCGTCGGTGAGGTAGGAGCCACTCTCAACACGGCACTGGTGGTCATGGGCGACAGGCTCGGCCTGTACCGCGCACTTGCAGGGGCAGGACCTTTGACACCGGGAGAGCTGGCAGAGCGCACAGGCGTCTCCGAGCGCTACGTCCGTGAGTGGCTGAACGCCCAGGCAGCCGGCGACTTCGTCGAATATGACCCGGACACGGCCCGCTACACCCTGCCGCCCGAGCAAGCGGTGGCCCTCACCGATGAGTCGAGTCCGGCGTACCTGCCCGGCTTCTTTCAGATCGCCCTGGGCTCTGTCCTGGATTCGCCGAGAATCATCGAAGCTGCCAAGACAGGAGCCGGGATCGGCTGGCACGATCACGTCAGCGACGTGCACGAAGGCTGCGAGCGATTCTTCCGTCCCGGCTACAACGCCAACCTCGTCACCTCATGGTTGCCGGCGCTCGAGGGCGTGGTCGAGAAGCTCACGCGGGGCGCAAGCGTGGCGGACGTCGGGTGCGGCCACGGGGCGTCCACAGTCCTGATGGCCCAAGCTTTCCCGAACTCGACCTTCGTGGGCTCGGACTACCACGATGCTTCGATCGCCATCGCCCGCCAGCGAGCGGACGAGGCCGGCGTCAGCGACCGGGTCCGCTTCGAAGTCGCCCCGGCGACCTCGTACACCGGCGAGAAATACGACCTCGTGACGATGTTCGACTGTCTGCACGACATGGGTGACCCGATCGGGGCCGCCCGCCACGTGCTCGCGTCAGTGGCACAAGACGGGACCTGGCTGATTGTCGAGCCCGCGGCGGGTGATCGCGTGGAGGACAACCTCAACCCTGTCAGCCGGGCGTACTACGCCTTCTCCACCTTGCTCTGTACACCGTCGTCGCTGGCACAAGAAGTGGGGCTGGCGCTCGGTGCCCAGGCCGGCGAGGCGAGGATCCGCAACGTCGTGACATCAGCCGGGTTCGGGAAGTTCCGCCGGGCCGCCGAGACGCCGTTCAACCTCGTCTTCGAGGCACGACCCTGACCCTGAGCGCGTCCATGCTTCTTCAGCGTTCAGCCCCTTGCCCGCAGTCTTTCTTCCAAGCGACAGCGAGGCTAGATTGCGGGCGAGGGGATGACGACGGCAGAACAAGCGACTTGCCCTAATTGTGGTCGCGAAAACGAGGCGACTCAGCGATTCTGCGGCTCATGCGGCTACCAGCTCGCGCGGGTCTGCGCGAGATGCGGTGAGCCGTACCCCCTCGGATTCAACTTCTGCGGAAGTTGCGGCGCGAATCTGACTCCCGGGGCACCACCGCTTGCCGGGGAGGAGCGGCGCGTGCTCAGCGTGCTGTTCGCCGACCTCGTCGGGTTCACATCTCGATCCGAGCGACTCGACCCGGAGGACGTGCAGGCATTCCTGGAGCCCTACTACGCATGCTTGCGCGATCAGATTCAGGCCTTCGGCGGTGAGGTTGAGAAATATGTGGGCGACGCCGTGGTAGGCGTGTTCGGTGCTCCGAGCGCCCACGGCGACGACCCGGAGCGAGCCGTGAGAGCCGCCTTGACGATCCGCGATGCCCTCGCCGAGATGAACGCCGCGGATCCCGGTCTCGACCTTCAGGTCCGCATCGCTGTCAACACGGGGGAGGCGATCGTCACCGCGAAGAGGTGGGCCGGCGAGGCACTGGTGACGGGAGATTCGGTCAACACAGCAGCCCGCCTGCAGGTTGCGGCGCCCAACAACTCGGTCCTCGTGGGCGAAGAGACCTACCGCGCCACGAGGTTCGTCATCGAGTACGAGGCAGTAGAGCCGATCTTCGTGAAGGGGAAGCAAGCACCCGTGCCAGCGTGGCTGGCCATCTCCGCCGTACGACCCCCGGGTGAACGTGCAGGGGAGAGAGTCCCCCTCGTCGGACGGCGGGAGGAGCTTGCCGCTCTCTCGGAACGCTTTGACCACGTTCTCGTCCGCCGACACGCCCATTTGGCCACCGTGTTCGGTCTTCCGGGTGTGGGCAAAAGCCGACTCGCCACGGAATTCGCCGCCACGGTCGCGGGTAGAGGTGGCCGGATCATCCGAGGAAGGTGCCTTCCCTACGGCGAGAGCGGTGCCTACGGCGCCTTCGCTCAACAGATCAAGCAAGTCGCGGGCATTCTTGATAGCGACTCTGCCGTGCTGGCCGTGGTCAAGCTCAGACGGGCGACGGAGACTCTGCTCGGGGAGGACGAGGCCGAGAAACTCACGCCCCACCTCGGCATCCTGCTTGGCATCGCCTCGGCGGGGGACGCGAGTGACAGACTGACCCTCTTTTTTGCTGCTCGGCGCTTTGTCGAGGCCTTGGCGAACCGACAGCCCACGGTGCTTGTATTCGAGGACATTCAATGGGCGGATCCCGCCTTGCTCGACCTGCTTCAGCACCTGGCCTCGAGGATCCGCGAGAGCCCTCTGATGATGCTTGCGCTGTCCCGGCCGGAGTTCCTGGCAGGGCGTCCGAACTGGGGAGCAGGACTACCCGCCTACATGTCGCTGCCCTTGGAACCCCTGGACGCGCCCGAATCCTGCGAGCTTGCTCGTCGGCTGCTCGCGCGCTCCTCGGCGGAAGCTGCAGCGGAGACCGTCGCTCAATTGGCTGCGACCGGGGAAGGGAACCCACTCTTTATCGAGGAATTGGTGGCGTCCCTGTCGGAGCGTGCGAGTGCAACGGCGCAGGAGCTCCCGACGAGCATCCGCGGCATTGTGGCTGGCCGGCTCGATGCCCTTCCGGCGGCTGAACGATCGGTCCTGCTGGACGCATCGATCGTGGGGAAGGTGTTCTGGCCCAGCGTGCTGGCCCGACTCGCCGACCGCGGCGAACGGCTCGGCGAGCTGCTCGACATCCTCGAAGGCCGGGATCTGATCCGGCGGGAGCCGGTCTCCCGCATCAGCGGGCACGATCAGTTTCGCTTCAAGCACATCTTGATCAGAGACGTGGCATACGGCACCCTGGCCAGGGCCAAGAGGCGGGATGGACACGGGATAGTCGCCCGTTTCTTAGAAGAGGTGGGGCTCGAGAGGGATTCGCTCGCCGTCCTCGCCCACCATTGGCAGCAGGCTGGCAATGAGGAAAGAGCCCTCGAATGCCTCTTAGCCGTGGCAGAGCAGGCTGGTCGTGGATGGGCGAAGCAGGAAGCCGTCCGCTATTACAAGGAAGCGCTGCGATTGGTTCCGGCAGAGGACGTAGCACGCAGGCGGCGTATTCGCATGCAGTGCGCCGTGGCTGAGCAGATGGCGTACCACGTCCCTGACGCAGTGTCGCTCACTCGCAGCGAGACGAGCGAAGCCGAGGTCACCTGAGGAGCCTCGGTCGGTCGCACACGAACGTCCATGCCTCGCTCCGGCGGCGGCCTCAGTCGGCAGCTTTCAGTTCGAAGGTTGTCTCCACCGGCAAGCCTTGGCGAAGCGTATTCAGCACAACGCAATAGCGCTCGGCACTTCTGAGTAGACGGTCGCCGCGATCGGAAGGCTCGTCCTCATGGACCACGACTCTTGTCCGGCATCGGATCCCGGTCAGCCCGACGGGGAACTCCCTGCCCATAGCCAGGGTTCCCCGGGGATCCCAGTCACCCTCGACGTCGATCTGCAGCTCCTCGAGCTCGATTCCCATGTTGGCGGCAACCATTCGGAGCGTGATCTCCTGGCAGGCCGCCAGAGCTCCGAGCAGCAGATCCGCTGAGCAAGGGGCGTCGCCCTCCCCGCCGACGGCGGGATGTGCTCCTGACTTCCATTTGGTGCCCGGAACACTCGCAGGCTCCACCTCGGCGTGTAAAGGGTCCGACAGATCCCCGCTCCCGCCTCGCACACGGAGTTGGATGGCGAAGCTGGCCGGTTGAGTCGCGTAGCGCTCGCGCAGGTGACGTTGGGTTTCCCGAATGGTCACTCGAGCCGTCTCACTATTGGTTACCTCCTGAGGAAGCCTCCGCTTGCAGGGTCGAATGGCCTATGACGGTGATCGCCGTCCTGAGCTACAAGGGAAAATCGGCCGGCGTGACATCGCCACCGATCTCGTACACGTGATCGACGACATGGTTGCCGAGTAGCTCGGCATGTTGCCTGACGATCTCCTCGCTAGGCGCCTGGTACACGCAGAACGACTTCAACGTGCCATCAGCGTCAGCCACCACATGGCTGTGCTCCCAGACGATGTCTGGGAACCGCTCCACGGC
Source organism: Acidimicrobiales bacterium (assembly GCA_035623975.1). Taxonomy (GTDB): domain Bacteria; phylum Actinomycetota; class Acidimicrobiia; order Acidimicrobiales; family Bog-793; genus JAKACA01. Next base: position 6,097 of record DASPSK010000307.1, read on the forward strand.
TAGGCGCTTCGACCTGGTGGCCACGGCAGGCAGCTCGTCCTCGGCGACGTCGTAGGTCCGCTCGATCAGGTATTTGGGCATGTTCGCTCTCCTTCGGGAGTCTGTATCACCCTCGGCGTCGGTCGCAACTGCACGCGCTCCGTAGGGACTCGGGTAGCTCACCTCGCCGGCCGTGGTCCATTGACTTGGACGACCGTCAGTTGGTTGCGAGCCAGGGGTTCCTGGTTTCGCCCAGCCCGACCGCCACTTTTGCGCTCGGCTCAGAGACAGCGTACAGCCCGACCTGGCCTTTCCTCAGGGGGCGTCCCTCCTCTTCAAAGCGCGGCACCCTGCAGAGCCGCGAACTGCTTCCCGGGTCCGCCTGGCTCCGTCCCCGCCGTGAATTGCGTGACACCCCGTGCCGCCGGAAAGCAGGACGGCGACGCCCGAGCCCGCGCCGCTCCGGGTTCCGCCCTTTAGGGCTCACCGAGAGTCTGATTGCGCAATCGTGTAGTTCCAGTCGCCGTGGAACTCGTGGCGCGTGAGTGGCACGGCGGCAAGCTCGGCATCACTGATCTTGGTGCCGGTCTTGTAGAAGTTGCGATCCTCTTCGGCTCTG
>DASPSK010000367.1:0-5458 GCA_035623975.1 Acidimicrobiales bacterium
TGCAGGGTGGCGTCTTCAGGTTCCGGCACCTCCTCGCGATCCGGCGAGAGGACTGCCCATAGGAGAAACACGAAGAAGATTGATACGCCGAGAGCCGCGAGCGCGAGACCCTCGTCGTGAGTCACCACGCCCGCCGCCTGACACCCATCGCCCGCAAGCAGGAAGACGAGCGCGAGCACCAGTGCCGCCCCAGGCGTAAGCAGCCTGCCAAGCGTGCGCCGGACGAGTCGCCTCCTCGGAGGTCTCGGCTGGTCGGTCATGGTCTCTCCCTACGGCTCTTCGATCGTCGTCCCGGCCACGTCCCCCGGTCGAGTGCCTCGAGCGCCTGAGTGATCTCGAACCGGGCCCTGCTGGTGGGCCCGATCTCCATGTCGGCCCTCGACGCTCCAGCGATCGACTTGCACTCGGGCAGAGGCGAGCGGAGGCCGATCAGCGCTTGACCGATCACGTTGCGGAGGGCCATCCACGGCTCCATGCCCGGCACCCTGTCGCTCGCATGTGTCACCATGCGGTAGAGCTCCTCGACGAGCTCCCCGAGCCTCACCAGTCGTTCACGTTCGCGGGCGCGCTCCGTGTCCCGCCGTTCCTGTCGCCGACCGGCCTCGGCTTCCCCTCTCGCCCTTTCAGCCACGCTGACGGCCTCAGCCGAGGCGTTCGCAGCTCTCTCGAGATCGGCGGCGCTGTCTCGAGCCACCTTGAGCGCCCTCCACGCCGCCACGGCGGCGACGGCGGCCCCCAGGGCTCCAATCGCCTCGATGATGATGCCGGCGAGAGTCACGGTGCTCGTGCTATGCCGCCCTCGAAGAGTTCCGGCCAACTGGCGGCAAATCGTCGAGCCAACTCAGCTCCGGCTTCGGCACCGAGCTCCGTGCCCACCAGTTGCTCGGCGAGCCAGTCCACCGTCAGGCTGAGCGGGGCCTGCATGACCGTTTGACGCGCCTCGGTCTTTTCGAAGTCTCCTGACTCGTAGTAGTCAAGGACGAAGTCCGGGTGCTCGTAGGTCAGGCGCCAAGACGGCGCGAGGGGCCCCGAAAAAAACGACATCAGGTGGCGCGGCCCGTCACTCTGCACCTCGATCTCGATGGTGCCAGGGTTGCGAGCCTTGAAGGCCGTCACCACCTTCGATGCGATGGCCAATGCGATGTCACCGACGATCCCGTCGACGCCTTGATCGACGACGGGGATCACCACACGGGCGAGCTCCCCCTCGACACTTCGAGTCTCGAGCGGGGGCGTGAAGCTGACGGTTAGCCCCGCTTGCTCGAGCTCACGGGCGAGCAGGGCGGCGCCCGTGCTCGGCCCGTAGTAGCGGACGGTGGTCATCTGGGGGTTTCCTCGGCCATCGCCGTGCACCTCTTCCTTGCAACCATTTCTGCAACCCAACCACTCGTCATGGCCTGTCAGGAGACGGTACAGCGGGGGTGCGTCCTAACTCGGGAACCGGACCTGAGCAGGGCAAACGTCAGTCGCCGTCAGTAGACGTCAGGGAGGGCAATTGTCTGGGGGTCAAGAGGTCCCGGGTTCAAATCCCGGCAGCCCGACCAGCAAATGAGCAGCTGGAAGAACATATCCGCGGGCCTTTCCCGTGCTGGGTTCTGCTGTTGTCGCTTGGTCTTCGTCGGGGCGAGGCCCTCGGGCTGTCGTGGGAGGACGTCGACCTCGACACCGGGCTCGTGCGCATCCGGCGAGCGCGCAAGAAGGAGGGGAGCAGGGTCGTGCTCGGGGAGGTGAAGACCGCTGGCAGCCGGCGTGCCGACACGATGGGAAGCGGTTCTCTTTGGAACCGGCGAGCCGTGACTGACAGCGAGCTGCCTCGTTTCAGACTCACGCCTCTTCCCGATCCCGCACTGCTCGTCGTGCGCGGCGACGAGCTCGACGAGAGGGTGCTCCGGGCGGATGCCGAACGGTTCCGGAGGCGCTACGCCGGTTGGAGTCGATTCGGTGTCTCTACTGTGCCCGAGGCGCTCCGAGACGATCTTCATCGGGATCCCGGCCTCGGGGGCGGCCGTGGCGTGACCGTGCCGGAGGGCGTGCAACTTGACGAGCGGGACGCCGGCCGCCTTGGCGCGCTCGGCGAGCAGCGTCGTGAAGCGCTGGGGGTGGTAGGGCGAGCCGTCCTCGTGCACGAACACAAGGCCGTCGTCCGAGCGCGCCTTGCCGTAGCCAAGCATCTCCTCGGTCTGACGGACGCGGTGCGCCCTCAGAGCCGCCACCGTGGCCGGGTCGAGTCCGACGGCGCGCCTCCCCTTCTCCGTCTTGGGCGAGCTTTCGACGACCTTGTAATCGACCACGACCCCCGTCGAGCGAACGTGGAGGACGCCGGGCTCGAGGTCGACGTCCCGCCAGCGCAATCCGGCCAATAGGGAGGTAAGCGTCGGCCTCCCCGTCGTTCTCCCAGCGCTCCCCGTCGAACAGGTAGCGGAAACGGTACTCCCGAGGAGATTGATCAAGACGAAGGGCATCCGCGGCCGAGCGAAGGTGAAATTCACGCTGGATCCCGCGGTCGGTGCCCGCACGGCCTCGATCTGTGGTGAATGGAACGGCTGGACGGCGGACGCTCACCCCGATGAAGCGACACAGCAAGGGTGGCTTCAGCACGACCTTGGAACTCGAGACCGGACGGTTGCGACTGGTTCAATATCGCGCGCCCTGGAGATCTCAACCTTGATAGCGAACGATCTGCTGGCCGCCAAAACTCCAGGTTAGGCCCTGTGCTCCTGCCGTTTACAGAGAATTCATGTGACGCCAGCCGCCTCACCTTCCGCAGTTGGCGCAGCACTCTTCGACGTGAGCGATGGAGCGATCTGGGAAGCTTCGAGCTCTTTGTCGTCATCACCTCGGCAGAAGCTGCGCGGCTGATCGGGATCGATTGGGACGCGCATGCGGGCGTGTAGCGCCTCGGGCACAGCGAACGGCGTGGACGAGGTGAGCCCGATCGCCTCGACCGCGGCGCTCGCCCACTTTCAGCTGCGGCTGATCGTGTGTTCCGGGTGGTTGGCGTCCCACACGGGACGCTCGGAGCGTACCGGTGGTATCGAGAAGAAGTTGTGCGGAGGGGGTGGCGACGAGGTGGCCCACTCGAGCGTGTGACCGTCCCATGGGTTGTCGCCTGCCCACACCGGCCGGCTCCACGAGACAATGACGTTGATGGCGAAGACGAGGATCGCCAGGGAGAACACGTACGAGCCGGCTGTTGCCACCCGATTGAGCGTTAGCCAACCCGTGGATAGCGAATACTCGGCGATCCGCCGGGGCATCCCGTGCAGCCCGAGAAGGTACATCGGCACGATCGTCCCGCAGGCGCCGGCGAGCATCAGCCAGAAGCTGATCTTGCCGAGTGACTCCCGCAGCATCCGTCCGGTGACCTTCGGGTGCCAGTAGTGGATGCCGGCAAAGGCAGCGAACACGAGGGCGAACACCACCTCGTGGAAGTGCCCGACCACGAAGTAGGTGTCGTGGACGGCGAAGTCGATCGGGGGCGAGGCGAGGAAGATGCCGGTAATCCCACCGAAGAGGAACACGACGAGAAACCCCACCGCGTAGAGCATGGGCGTGGCGAAGGTGATCCCACCCCGCCACATGGTTCCGATCCAGTTGAAGAACTTGACTCCGGTCGGTACGGCGATCAAGTAGGTCATCAAGCTGAAAAAGGGCAGGAGGGCCGTACCGGTCGTGAACATGTGGTGCGCCCACACGCTCGTCGAGAGGGCGGCGATCGAGATGGTCGCGAAGATCATCCCGCGGTAGCCGAAGACCGGTTTCTTGGAGAAGACGGCGAGCACTTCGGTCACGATGCCGAAGAAGGGCAGGGCGAGGATGTAGACCTCCGGGTGTCCCCAGAACCAGAAGAGGTTCTGCCAGAGCACCGGTACACCGCCGCCGCTCACGGTGTAGATGTGGGTACCGAGGTGCCGGTCGCACCAGAGCATGACGAGGGCGACTGTGAGGACGGGAAAGGCGATCAGGATGAGGACGCCCGTCACGAGCATGTTCCAGGTGAAGATCGGCAGCCGGAACATCGTCATCCCCGGGGCGCGGAGGTAGAAGATCGTCGTGATGATGTTGACTCCCGTGAAGATGGCCGAGAAGCCGGTGAGCAGGAGGGCGACGATCCACATGTCCGGACCGGCGCCCGGCGTGTTGACGGTGTTCGACAGCGGGGCGTAGGCCACCCAGCCGAAGTCAGCGGCTCCGCTCGTGGTGACGAAGCCGGCCATCATGATCAGCGATCCGCACAGGTACAACCAGTAGGAGAGGGCGTTCAGCCGTGGGAAGGCCATATCGGGGGCGCCGACCTGAAGCGGGACGATGAAGTTGGCAAGCCCGCCGAAGGCAAAGGGCCCGACGAAGAGGTAGATCATCAGGCTGCCGTGCATCGTGAACAGCTCGTTATAGAGGTGCTGGGAGACGAGCGTCGAGTCGGGCATTGCGAGCTGGGCCCTGATGAGCAGTGCGAACGCGCCGCCGATGAGGAAGAAGACGAGCGACGTGACGGTGTAGCTGACCCCAATGACCTTGTGGTCGGTGGAGGTGAGCCACTTCAGGAGCCCCGTGGACCCGTGGGCAAGCTCGGTGCCGGTGTCATCCGTCCGCCCTTCGTCCCGGAGGCTCGGTGCGAGCGCTGTCAACCTCCCCCTCCTCTCGACCCGCGCCGACCGTTGCCGGTGGAGATCATTGTTGAGTAGGCGACTTAACGTCAAGTGAGCTACTACATGTAGAGCCTCCCTCGTAGGATCGAGGGGTCATCTCTCGCTATGACCCGGGGACACTCACTGTGAACATGACGTTGTCGAATCGAGGTGACTATGTCCTTCGAGCCGCAATGTGCCTGGCCAAGGCGTTCGATCCGAGCCGGGCGGTGAAGCTCCGCGAACTTGTCGCCGACACGGCGATCCCGCTCACGTTCGCCTCGCAGATCCTCGGTGACCTGGTTCGCGCCGGTCTTGCCACGTCCAAAGCAGGTCGAGACGGCGGTTACCGGCTCTCACGCTCACCCGAACTCATCAGCGTCCTCGAAGTGGTCGAGTCAGCGGAGGGACCATTGCAGGCGGAGCGATGCGCCCTCGGAGAGGGGCCTTGCCGCTGGGAGTCGGTCTGCCCGATGCACGACACGTGGATGGCCGCGACGGCAGCCCTGCGTGACACGCTGGCGGCAACGACGCTTGCCCACGTGGCGGCCCGCGACGTGACCATCGCCTCGGGGGACTTCATCGCCCCGGCCGACTCCCATCGATCCGCCCGCCGGCACTGAGGGCGGCATTTCGGTCGATGGAGGCGGCCATCTCGGCATCGCCTGGCGCCGGCGCCTGCGCACACGAAACAGGCCGGCAGGCTCTCGGAGGACGCTCCTCGTCTCTACGGCGGAGCCGCTAACGAGAGCTAGCATCGAGGAAGTGAGCCGGCGACTGAGGCGCCCTGGTCTGCTGGCGCGGACGGAGCGTCTCGCCTTCGGCCTCGG
>DASPSK010000385.1:0-8721 GCA_035623975.1 Acidimicrobiales bacterium
CGTGAACGAATCATCTTCATCGGCACACCGATCGACGACACGATCGCCAACCTCGTGTGTGCCCAGATGCTCTTCCTCGAGTCGGAGGACTCGGACAAGGACATCAACATCTACATCAACTCGCCCGGGGGCGACATCACCGCCCTGTTCGCCATCTACGACACGATGAAGTACGTGCGCCCGGACAAGTCGACCTTCTGCTTCGGGCAGGCCGCCTCGGCGGCGGCCGTCCTCTTGGCCGCCGGCACCAAAGGCAAGCGCTTCGCCCTGCCGCACACCCGCATCCTCCTCCACCAGCCCTACGGTGGGGCGGCGGGGCAGGCGACGGACATCGAGCTACAGGCGAAGGAGATCCTCCGTATGCGGGATCTCCTGAACGAGATGCTGGCGGCGGACACCGGCCAGACGGTTGCCAAGATCCAGCTCGACACCGACCGGGACTTCATCATGAGCGCGGCCGAAGCGCAGGAGTACGGTGTCATCGATGAGGTGATCACGAACCGGGAAGTCCTCGGCGGCAACATCGCCGCCGTTGGCGCTGCCTGACTGGGGGGACGACGGTGGCCAAGTTCGGCGACGGGGGAGAGCTCGTCAAATGCAGCTTCTGCGGGAAGTCGCAGAAGCAGGTGAAGAAGCTCATTGCCGGTCCAGGTGTCTACATCTGCGACGAGTGCATCGAGCTGTGCAACGACATCATCGAAGAGGAGCTCGCAGAGCCGACGGAGGTCCGTTTCGAGGACCTGCCCAAGCCGAAGGAGATCTTCGAATTCCTGAACGACTACGTGGTCGGGCAGGAGCAGGCGAAGAAGATCCTCTCGGTCGCCGTGTACAACCACTACAAGCGAGTGCAGGCGGGTGCCTATCGCGAGGGTGATGTCGAGCTCGCAAAGTCGAACATCCTCTTGCTCGGCCCGACCGGCTGCGGCAAGACGCATCTCGCCCAGACGCTCGCCCGCATGCTCAACGTGCCCTTCGCCATCGCCGATGCCACGGCGCTGACCGAAGCCGGCTACGTGGGCGAGGACGTCGAGAACATCCTCTTGAAGCTGATCCAGGCGGCCGACTACGACGTCAAGAAGGCCGAGACCGGCATCATCTACATCGACGAGATCGACAAGATCGCCCGCAAGTCGGAGAACCCCTCGATCACGCGGGATGTCTCCGGCGAAGGCGTGCAGCAGGCGCTCCTCAAGATCCTGGAGGGGACGACCGCCTCGGTGCCACCACAAGGGGGCCGCAAGCACCCCCATCAGGAGTTCATCCAGATCGACACCACGAACATCCTCTTCATCTGCGGAGGAGCCTTCGCCGGGCTCGACAAGATCATCGAGAGTCGCATCGGGCTGGCCGGGATCGGTTTTCGCGCCGAGGTCCGCCGGGGCAAGAGCTGGCACGAGAGCGAGCTGCTCATGCAGGTACTGCCGGAGGACCTGCTCAAGTTCGGCCTCATCCCCGAGTTCGTCGGGCGGCTGCCGGTCATCGGGGCGGTCTCCAGCTTGGACCGCGAGGCGCTCGTGCGCATCCTCCTCGAACCGAAGAACGCCCTCGTCAAGCAATACCACCGGGTGTTCGAGCTCGACAACGTCGAGCTCGAGCTCACCGAGGACGCGCTGGAGGCCATCGCCGACCAGGCGCTCCTCCGGGGCACGGGAGCGCGCGGCTTGCGGGCGATCCTCGAGGAGGTCCTCCTCGATGTCATGTACGACCTTCCGAGCCGCGAGGACATCGGTCGCTGCGTCGTCGACCAGTCCGTCGTGCTCGAGCGCGTGGCCCCGAGCCTCGTGCTGCGGGGAGTGCCCGGAAAGCCTGACCGGACCTCCCGACGCGCCGCCTCCTGAACCACTCCCACCGGCCGTCGTCGCCCAACCTCGGGTCGCCTGAGCTGCGCCTGACGGAACGTTCGCGGACGCGCCGTGACCGATGAAGTCGGACCGTTCTCACCTCCGGCTGCCGGCCTGAACGCCAGCATCGGAGAGGCGCTCGCCTGGCTCGACCGGCACATCAACCTCGAGGCGATCGAGTCGGGCAGGGCCGGGCGCCACGCCCTGCCCACCCTCGAGCGCATCGCCGCCCTCCTCAAGGTCCTTGGCGATCCGCAGGCTTCCTACCCGGTCGTCCACATCACGGGAACGAACGGCAAGGGCTCGACCGCGCGCATGTGCTCGGCCCTGCTGATCTCGGCCGGTCTCAACCCCGGCCTCTACACGAGCCCCCACCTCGAGAGGATCAACGAGCGGATGACCGTCGGGGGGACCGCCATCAGCGACGCCGACCTCGCCAGGGAGCTGGCTGCCATGGCCGAGCTCGAGGTGTTCGTGGGCGAAAGCGCCACGTGGTTCGAGATCGTCACGGCGACGGCGTTCTCCTGGTTCGCGGAGGAAGCGGTCGACTCGGCCGTCGTCGAGGTGGGCCTCGGCGGCCGCTTCGACGCCACCAACGTCGCCGACGCCCGGGTGGCCGTCGTCACGAACGTCGAGCTCGACCACATCGACATCCTCGGACCGACCCGCGAGCAGATCGCCTCTGAGAAGGCAGGGATCCTGAAGGAGGGGAGCAGCCTCGTGCTGGGCGAACAGGACGCCGCCATCGCCCGCATCTTCGAGGAGGAGGCGGCCGCCGTCGGCGCCACCGCCGTCTGGCGCCGCGGGGCGGATTTCGGCGCCGAGCGCAACCGGCCGGCGGTCGGTGGTCGTGTCTTCGACCTCTACACGCCTTTCGGCCGTTACGAGGACGTGTACCTGCCCCTCTTCGGAGCGCACCAGGCGGACAACGCCGCCTGTGCGCTCGCAGCCGCCCAGGCGCTCTTCGGTGCCGTGCTCGGGGAGGAGGTCATCGCGGACGCCTTCGCCTCGGTGACCGCTCCCGGCAGGCTCGAAGTCGTCGGCCGGCGACCGCTCGTCGTGCTCGACGGCGCCCACAACGCCGCCGGCGCCCAAGCCGCCGGCGCCGCCCTCCGCGAGGACTTCCCCGGCCACCGCGTCGTGGTCGTGCTCGGCTGCCTGCGAGGTCGCGACCCGGCCGAGCTGCTGCGGGGGCTCGGGCCGGAGCTGATCTCGACCGTTGTCGCCTGCACGGCCCCTTCGCCCCGCGCCCAGCCGGCGGCGGCGCTGGCAGCGGCCGCTTCAGACCTCGGGCTCGCCACGGAGGAGTGCGCCGAGGTGGCCGAGGCGCTGCAGCGGGCCTTAGAGCTTGCCGGCGAGGATGACCTCGTACTCGTCACCGGCTCCCTCTACGTCGTCGGCGCCGCCCGCACCCTCTTGTCGAAGTAGGGACCGCCCCGGCGCTCGGCGGCCCGGACAGGCCTCTGACCAGCAGCTGACCACCTCCGACGGGCCGCAGCGCTAGTGTCCCCAGCCCGTGAACCGCACCCTCGTGATCTGCAAGCCGGACGCCGTCAGGCGTGGGCTCGTGGGCGAGATCGTCAGCCGGATCGAGCGCAAGGGGCTCCGGGCGGTCGCCCTCGAGCTCCGCACGATCACCGCCGACGTCGCGGCCGAGCATTACGCGGAGCACGAGGGCAAGCCCTTCTACGGCGACCTCATCAAGTTCATCACCGGGGGACCGTGCGTGCTCCTCGTCGTCGAGGGCCCTGCGGACACCTGGAGGATCGTGCGCACGATGATGGGCCCGACGAACCCGGCGGAAGCGCCGGCGGGCACGATCCGGGGGGATTTCGGCACGCTCCTGACCGAGAATCTCGTGCACGGCTCCGACGGCCCGGAGGCAGCGGCACGAGAGATCGGGATCTTTTTCCCTCGGCTAGACTGAGGCCGCAGGCCTGTTTTGCGGACCGGCCCCGCTGGGCTGCCTTGTTCCGCTCTGCGCCATCCCATAGCCTTGGGTGACCTCCCTCAAACCTTTGGACAAGTTTCTGTATGGGTGAAAACAGCCTCTCCTTCATCGGGCGTGACATGGCCGTCGACCTCGGCACCGCCAACACGCTCGTCTATGTTCGCGGCAAGGGGATCGTGCTCAACGAGCCCTCCGTCGTAGCCATCAACGTCAAAGACGGCCACCCGCTGGCTGTCGGGGCCGAGGCGAAGCGGATGATCGGCCGGACGCCGAGCAACATCCAGGCGATCCGTCCGCTCAAGGACGGCGTCATCGCCGATTTCGAGATCTGCGAGATGATGCTCCGCTACTTCATCCGTCGCGTCCACCCGCGGCGCTTCTCCAAGCCCCGCATGGTGATCTGCGTGCCGTCCGGCATCACCGGCGTGGAGAAGCGCGCCGTGCAGGAGGCCGCCGAGTACGCCGGCGCCCGCAAGGCCTACATCGTCGAGGAGCCCATGGCCGCCGCCATCGGTGCCGGGCTGCCGATCCACGAGCCGACGGGCAACATGGTCGTTGACATCGGTGGCGGCACGACCGAGGTGGCCGTCATCTCCCTCGGGGGCATCGTCGTGAGCCAATCGATCCGCATCGGTGGCGACGAGCTGGACGAGGCGATCATCTCGTTCGTGAAGAAGGAGTACAGCCTGGCGCTCGGCGAGCGGACAGCAGAGGAGATCAAGATCGCCCTCGGCTCTGCCTGCGAGCTCGAGGAGGAGCTGCACGCGGAGATCCGGGGTCGCGATCTCGTCACGGGCCTCCCGAAGACGGTCGTGACGACGACCGAGGAGATCCGCAAGGCCATCGAGGAGCCGGTGGCCGCCGTCGTCGACGCCGTCAAGGTGACGCTCGATCGCTGCCCACCCGAGCTGGCGGCCGACATCATGGAGCAGGGGATCGTGCTCACCGGCGGGGGCGCCCTCTTGCACGGGCTCGACGTCCGCCTGCAGGCCGAGACCCACATGCCCATCGTCGTCGCCCCCGATCCGCTCAACTGCGTGGCCCTCGGCAGCGGGATGTGCCTCGAGGAGTTCGAGGCGCTGAAGGCGGTTCTCCAGTCCTCCTCCAACCGCTGATCTCGGAGTCGTGGTGTCCACGACTCGGCGCAACACCTCGCAGCGCCTGACGCTGGTCATCCTCGTCCTGCTCTCGGTCACGGCGATCACCCTCGACTACCGGGGCGAGGCCAGCCGGGCGATCAAGTCCATACGCAACGGCGCCCGGGACGCCGTCTCGCCCATCCAGCGAGCGCTCTCCGACGTCCTTCACCCCATCGGCGATCTCTTCTCGGGTGCCGTCAATTACGGCAGCGCCGTGAAGGAGAACGAGCAGCTCCGTAGCGAGCTCGGGGCGCTCCAGCGCGAAGCGCTCGAGAACGCCACGGCCGAGCACCAGCTGCAGGAGCTCCTGAACGAGCAGAGCCTTCCCTACATCCAGAACACCCCCACGCTGCTCGCCGAGGTCGTGGCCGGCGGGAGCACCTCCAATTTCCAGGACACCTTCGAGATCGACCGGGGCACGTCCTCCGGCGTCGGCGTCGGCATGCCGGTGGTCGCCGGAGCCGGCCTCGTCGGCACGATCGTGAGCGCCGGCTCCAGCACCGCCATCGTGCAGATGATCACAGATCCGAGCTCGGAATTCGGTGTGAGCTTCGGCACGTCGGAATCGACGGCGCTCGCCCAGGGCCAGGGGGCGGGCTCTCCGCTCACGCTTCTCAACGTCACCGCCGGCGTGAACGTGAGCAAGCACGAGCTCGTCTACTCGAGCGACATCGCGGGGGCGTCGTCGCTCCCCGCCGGCATTCCCGTCGGTACCGTCTCCTACGTGCACTACGTCGGCGGGACGTACACGAAGACCGTGTACGTCACCCCGGTTGCCGATCTCTCCGATCTCGTCTATGTGACGGTCCTGCAATGGGTCCCGGCCCCGTGACGCCGGCGGGTCTGGCGCGGCGCCGCCGGCGGGCCGTCCCCCGTCGCCGTGCGTGCAAGAGGTGGCGGCGGTGACGGCCCGCGCCTGGCTTCGCGTAGCCGCCGTCGTCTGCGTGACGCTCGTCGTGCAGGTAGGCATCTTGAACGGGCTCGTCGTGGGTGGCGCCCATCCGGATGCGTTTCTCCTGCTCGCGATCGCCGCCGGCTTGACGGCAGGCCCGCAACGCGGGGCCGTCATCGCCTTCGTCGTCGGGCTGGTGGCCGATCTGTTCGTGCTCACGCCCTTCGGCCTCTCCTCGTTGGTGTATGTGCTCGTGGCCTTCGGCGCCGGTATGACGGCATCTCTTCCCGGTGGGCGCGCCCGCTACAGCTTCGAGATGCTGGTGGCCCTCGCCGGCAGCGTGGCTGGCACGCTCCTGTTCGAGGGGATCAGCATCCTGCTCAACCAGCCGAGGCTCCCGGGCCACGAGCTCGCCGTGGTCGTCGCCGTCGTGGCCGTCGCCAACGCCGTACTCATCATCCCGGCGAGCGCGGCCATGTCCCGGGCGGTCAGCGTCGGGCCACCGCGGGACACGGCCGCGGTCGCGGGCGGGAGCGCCGTGCGATGACGGCCGACGGCACCGGCAACGGCGGCCGTCGCCGGCCGGGGAAGCGAGGTCAGCCCCACGGCCCTCAGGGCCCGTCTTCGAGCGGCCGAGCACCCACCCCGCGGCCGAGCATCCCGCCGCAGACGGACGAGGAAGAGCTCGCTGACCGCACACGGCAACGGGTCACCTCCAGCCCGCTCAAGCGTCTTGAAGGCGAGGAGAAGGAGCTGCAGCGCCGGAGCCAACCGGTGCACATCGGCCTGCGACTGACCGTCATGGGGATCGTCGTCCTCGGGCTCTTCTCGATGATGCTCGTCCGCCTCTGGTCGCTGCAGGTGCTCGAAGGCCCGGCCGCCTTGAAGGCGGAGAACCAGCTCACGACGCAGACGATCTACATCGCGCCGCCCCGCGGTCTCATCCTTTCTCGCAACGGGTCGGTCCTCGTGGCGAACCAGGTCATGTCCGTCGTCACGATGAACCGCCAGGACGCCGCCAACGACCCCGGGCTCGTCCAGCGCGTGGCCGTCGCCCTCGGCACCACGACCTCGCAGATCAACGCCGATCTGAATGACCAGCAGGACAGCCTCTACGAGCCGGTGCCCGTGGCCGTGGGGGTGAACGCCAGTACGATCCTGTACCTCGCGAACCATCGCGCCGAGCTGCCCGGCGTCACGGTGAGCTACATCGCCGAGCGCACCTACCCCGACGGCGACGTGGGCGCGCAGATGCTCGGCTATGTCTCGGACATCACCGCGGACGAATTGAAGGTGCTCGCGAAGTACGGGTACATGCCGAGCGACGTCGTCGGCCAGTCGGGCATCGAGGCGCAGTACGAGCGGTTCCTGCGGGGCAAGGCGGGCAAGCAAGTGCTGGAGGTCGACGCCCTCGGCGATGCTGTCGGGACGCAGTCGGAGACCTCTCCCACCCCGGGCGACGACGTCATTCTCAACATCGACGAGGGCCTCCAGGCGGATCTGCAGCAGGCACTCGCCTCCCAGATCGCCACACTGCAAGCGAGCGGGCAGCCGGCGACCTCGGGGGCGGCGGTCGTGCTTGACCCGCAGACCGGAGCCGTCCTCGCCATGGTGTCCGACCCGACCTACAACCCGGAATGGTGGGTGGGCGGCATGAGCACGGCGCACTGGAACGGGCTGCAGTCGCCCTCCTCCCAGTACCCGCTGGTCAACCGGGCTATCGCCGGGATCTACCAGCCGGGCTCGACCTTCAAACTGGCCACGGCGACGGCGGCCCTGCAGGACGGCCTCATCTCTCCCTGGACCGACATCAACGACCCGGGCTCGTTCACGATCCCCGGGCCGTGCTCGGGTAACTGCACCTTCATCAACAACGACGGGGAGAGTTGCGGCTCCTGCGACGTCACCACGGCCATCACGATGTCCGACGACGTCTTCTTCTACACCTTGGGCTACGACTTCTACGCCGACTCGCAGAACGGGGACAAGGCGGCCGCCGAGGCGATCGAGCGGGCGGCCGCCTCCTACGGCTTCGGCCGCTACAGCGACGTCGACCTCCCGGGAGAGGCTTCCGGGCAGGTAGACGGGCCGGAGCTTCGCATGGAACAGCACAGCTTGGACCCGTCGGCCTTCCCCTACACCTACTACGGTCCTGGCGACGCCCTCGAAACCGCCTTCGGTCAGGGCGAGACCCTCGTCACCCCCCTCCAGCTGGCCAACGCCTACGCCACCTTCGCCAACGGCGGCACGCTGTATGCGCCCGAGGTGGCCGCCGCCGTCGTGTCGCCCACGGGCAGGGTGGTCAAGGTCTTCAAACCGAAGGTGATCGGCCACGCCACGGTGTCCTCGAGCACCTACCAGGCCATCTTCAGCGGGCTGACGGGCGTCATCGAGGATTCCGATGGCACGGCGTACCGCGCTTTCACCGGCTACGCGTACGGGAAGATGCCCCTTGCCGGCAAGACGGGCACGGCCTCCACGAGCGCCAACCCGAGCTCGACGAACACGACGGCGCTCTTCGTCGCCTTCGGGCCGGCGACGGGCGCCGTCGGTGCACCGCAATACTGCGCGGCCGTCATCATCCCCGACGCCGGCTACGGGGCAGAAGCGGCTGCCCCGGTCGTGCGCCAGGTCTTCGAGTACCTCATGCAGTACCCCGTGCCGAAGCTCGACCTCCACCCCCAGATCGCCGGAGCCTGAGCAAACGCCCTTTGTGGCACCCCGGCAGCACTAGGCTGTCGGTCAGGATGACAACGCCGAGATCGCCGCAGAGCACCCTCGTGGCTCCCGCGCTCGCCGTCTGTTCCGTCCTCGCCGTGTGGCTCGACCGCTACGCCGCTGGCTGCGGGGGCGCCCGCCACGGCCGGGGCAGCGAGGCCGCTGTGCTCGTTACTGACG